>CANRCC010000015.1 GCA_947629025.1 uncultured Bacilli bacterium
TTAATCATCTCAAGCATTTTATTTTTACTTTTTTCTTGAAATTTAATATCTCCAACAGATAATATTTCATCAACAATCAATATTTCAGGATTCACTATAGTTGCAATAGAAAATGCTAATTTAGCAGTCATACCAGATGAAAAGTTTCTAACAGGTACATCTAAAAAATCTTTTAACTCTGAAAATTCTACAATTTCATCAAATTTCTCCTCAATAAATTTTTTAGAATAGCCTAATATTGCACCATTTAAGTAAATGTTTTCTCTAGCAGTAAGTTCTTGATCAAATCCTGCCCCAAGTTCTATCATTGGTGAAATTATACCATTTACTGTAACTTTACCTTTTGTTGGTTTCATTACACCACTTACAACTTTTAACATTGTACTTTTACCTGCACCATTACTTCCTATTAGTCCAACTACTTCTCCTTTTTGTACTTCAAAAGAAATATCTTTTAGTGCCCAAAATTCTTCTTTCTTTTTTTTCTTTTTAAAATTAAATAAATCTATAAATGCTTGTTTCAAATAAAATTCTTTTTCTATTCCTAAATTAAATTTCATTGAGACATTTTCTAATTTTATCATAAATACCTCCTAAATATAATAAATAAATTTATCTTGATTCTTTCTAAATACTAATCCTCCAATTAGAAGCATTCCAACTCCAAGTCCTCCAATTATTAGTAGACTTGATATTGATGGACTTCTTCCATATAAGACAATTTCTCTTGCTGCAGTTAAAAATTGATATAATGGATTTAATTTAAATAGAGGTTGTAAGCTTTCTGGTATAATCTCAATACTATAAAATACTGGTGTTAAATAGTTCCATATCATTATTATTATTCCATAAATGTAAAATATATCCCTTAAAAAAACTGATATACAAGATAATAACATTCCTATACCAATTGTAAATAAAAGCATACATAAAAATACATAAGGCAATATAAGAAAATATCTATTAAAATGACATACATAATCGCCAAGTCCAAAATATGAAAGTGCTATTATACCAATCCATGGTATTAATGTTAATGCAAAATTTATACCAACAAATAAACATTTTGCTACTGGAAATATATATTTTGGAATATATACTTTATTTATTAAACTAAAATTACTAACAACAGATGTCATTGCATTATTAGATGCTTCACTAAAATAATTAAACATAATTATACCTGTCATTAAATAAACTAGGTAATTTACACCTTCAACTTTAAATTTAAACATTTGTGAAAATACAACTGCCATTACAGCAAGCATTAATATTGGATATAATAAACTCCAAACTACACCTAAAACAGATCTTTTATATTTTACTTTAAAATCTCTTGATATTAATTGTGTCATTAAAAACCAATATCTTTTAAAATTTCCTAATACATCTTTTACCATATTAATTCTCCTTTAGTTATAGTATAATTATAACACATATATAAATAAACACAAATGTTTATATAGTATTTATAACAAATTTTGACATAATAAAAAGGTATATAAAATACCTATTTATTTTTTCTTGCATCAAATTTTTTTCTTTCTTCTGTATTTAATATTTTTTTTCTAATTCTAAAATTAAGTGGTGTAACTTCTACTAATTCATCACTATTAATATATTCTAGAGCATACTCTAAAGTAAGTGGTCTTGTTTTCTTAAGAACAACAGTATGATCTTTACCAGCACTTCTTGTATTTGTTAAATTTTTACCTTTTACTACATTAACAGCTAAGTCATTATCTCTGTTATTTTCTCCAACAACCATTCCCTCATATACTTCAACACCTGGTTCAACAAACATTACACCTCTATCTTCAAGAGCTCCTAAGGCATAAGCAGTTGTCTTACCATTTTCCATAGAAACAAGAACACCAAGTTTTCTTTCACCAACTTCTGCTTCTGTTTTTGGTAAATATTCTCTATATGTATGATTTAAAATTCCATATCCTTTAGTCATCGTCATAAAGTCAGTTGTAAATCCAATTAATCCTCTTGATGGAACTATGTAATTAAGTCTTACTATTCCTGGTAAATTACTCATATTTTCCATAGTACCTCCACGAATACCTAAAGCTTCTATTACTGAACCTACATTTTCTTCTGGAACTTCAATTTGAACATCTTCGTATGGTTCACATATTTTTCCATCAATTTCTTTTAATATTACTTCTGGTTTTGATACTTCAAGTTCATAACCTTCTCTTCTCATATTTTCAATTAATATTGATAAATGAAGTTCTCCTCTACCTGATACTATAAAACTTTCTGCATCATTTTGTTCTACTTTAAGTGAAACATCGCTTTCTGCTTGTTTTCTTAATCTTTCTTCTATTTTACTTGCTGTTACAAACTTACCTTCTTTACCTACAAATGGAGATGTATTTACTCCAAATGTCATTTGAAGAGTTGGTTCATCTATTCTAAGCGGTGTCAATGCTTCTTCTTTTCCTTCAGTGCATATTGTTTCTCCTACTTCTAAATCAGTAAGACCTGCGATTGCGACAATATCTCCTGCATGTGCTTCATTTATTTCTATTCGTTTAAGACCAAGATATCCATACATTTTCTGTATTCTAAATTTTTTGATTGAGCCATCTAATCTAACACAAGATACCATTTCACCTAATTTCATAGTACCACGGTTTATTCTACCTATACCTATTCTACCTACATAGTCATTATAATCTAATAATGCTGGTTGAAATTGTAATGGACTTTTATCATCCATATTTGGTTCTGGTATTTCATTAATTATTAAATCAAATAATGGATCCATTGTATTTTCTTGAGTACTTATATCTTCTTGTAAACTTGATGTACCATTTATTGCAGATGTATATACTGTTTTGAAATCTAATTGTTCTTCGTTTGCATCAAGTTCTATTAATAAATCAAGTATTTCATCTATTACCTCTGTTGGTCTTGCTGATGGTTTATCAATTTTATTTACAACTACCACCATTTTAAGTCCTGCTTCTAAAGCTTTTTTTAATACAAACTTAGTTTGTGGCATAACACCTTCATAAGCATCAACTACTAAAAGTACTCCATCAACCATATGCATAATTCTTTCTACTTCTCCACCAAAATCAGCATGGCCTGGAGTATCAAGTATATTAATTCTATAATCTTTATAATTAATTGCGGTAGGTTTTGCAAGTATTGTTATTCCTCTTTCTCTTTCAATATCATTTGAATCCATTGCTCTTTCATTTACTTCTTCATTTTCTCTAAATGTACCTGATTGTTTTAAAAGTTCATCTACTAGAGTTGTTTTACCATGGTCTACGTGCGCAATTATAGCAATATTTCTTATTTTCATTTTACTTCACTCCTCGTTTTTTAACCTATGATATTATAGCACATTTTCTTTTACTTACAAACGATTTTTTTATTATTTACACAATTTATTACACTTTAACATTAATTATTTATATAATGATGTACCTCTTTTGTATTGTCACTAATATTTAAAAAAGTATATCCCATATTTAATGCATCAATTATAATTTTCTCAAGTGCATCTTTTGTATATACTTTTGTATCATGCATAAGTATCATAGATATATTTCTATCATTATTTTCAAGAGAACCAATTACATTTGAGTATATTTGTTCTTTATTTGCACCTTTCGCATCATTTGAATCTATATTCCAATCAAAATATTTATAACCTTTATTAGTTAATTCTTTTGATAATTCACTCATTATTCCCTTATTAAACTTACTTACAGTATTACTAGATCCTCCGGGAAATCTTACATATTTACTTTTATATCCAGATGATTTTTCAATAATACTACTTAGTTTATTTAAATCATCAAAATAAACTTCCTTTGATGAATATATATATGAATAATTATGTGTACAAGAATGAAGTCCTATCGTGTGCCCTTTCTTCATAAGTTTTTTTGAAAATTCTTCCAAATTAGAAGAACATGTTACAAAAAATGTTGCTTTTATATTATATTTATCTAATATATTTAGTATATCATCAGTGTATATAGATGGTCCATCATCAAATGTCAAATACACTATTTTACTATTTTCTTTTATTTCATATTTATTTATAATTTTTTCTAATTTTTCTCTTTTTTCTTTAATTTCACTAAGCATTTTTTCATTATCTTTACTTTTTTGATTTTCCTTATTTATTGATTTTTTTATTTTTAAATTTTTATTTTTTAAACCAATATATTTATATTGTAAATCATAGTATGGTTTTATTTTATTTACATATAACTTAAATAAATTCTTAAGAGTTATAAAGCCTGATATAATAACTAATATTAATATGATAATTAATATTTTTTTCTTATTATTCATATTCTTTTACCTTTTTGTTTAAAGAATCAATATACTCAGTCATATTTTTAATATTTCTTTGTTTTATACTATTTTCATTTTTTAATTCATTTAATTTTTTTTCATAATTTTTATTTTCTATTTGTAATGAATCTATATTTTCATTTAATCTATCTACATTATAATCAATATAATTAATATAACTATCTAAAATTATTATTAATAGTATGACAAAAATATCTAACAATAAAATAATAATATATTTATCTTTCATTATAAGGCTCCTTTACTCATAAAATTAAAAATAAAAGAACCTAAATAAAGATTTAGGTCCTTCAAACTTATCGTCATATTTTTCATATGACATTAGTATTATTGTCTATTATTTTTGTTTTATACTATTTTTTTTAAAAAAATTTAAAAATTTTCCTACTTTAAATGTTATTTCTTCAGAATTTTTAATAGCAACGCTTTTACCTAATGCTTTTGTTGTTATTGTAAGTGATGCGATAATAGCAGTTACAATCAATACTACAATTGAAGAATTTAGATTTAATTCTTCTGCAATTGAACTTGAAACAAGCATTCCAGCACTACCACTTACAACACCAGCAACATCACCAATTACATCATTACATATAGATGCTAGTTTATCTGAATTTTTTAAAAGTTTAATAGAATGTTTACTTCCTTTTACTTTTTTTGATGCCATAGAATGAAATGGTTTTTCTTCCGCTGCTGTTATTGCAACTCCTATCATATCAAAAATCATTCCTATTAATATAAATATTATTATTAGTATAATTCCAAAAACTATATTTATATTTGGTATTATGCTTTCTGATAAACTTGAAAATAATATTGAAAGTAAAAAAGATACTATCATTACTGTTATTATCCATTTAAATTTATCATTTTTATTTTTTTTAACTTTTTTCATAAACTCACCTTTAAACATAAAAAAAATATGATTGGTACCAATATAATAAACTTTGCGTCATAGGTCAAGTAGGTTTTCCCCCATTCAAACCTTTCGTTACCAAAAGGCGGTTCCCCTTTAATGAATGGATATATCGTTACCGAATATATGACTTGATTACCACTTAGTACGCACTGCAATCTTATATCAGCATACAGCCTAGGAGATTTCCCCACTGACATTTATCTATTACTAGTCTTTTTTGCAAATCCAATTTCATATAGCTATTTCATATAAATCGTTATGGCCACTAACATTTACATTAAGTTCTATAATCCCAAGAGATTCACTCAAGGCAAGCTACACTACTCACAGCTTTAGCCGCATAGTAGGTTCTAATCCTAATTCGTACTAGATCAAGGGTCTAGCACAATATTAAGTCTCCACGCTATATGGGTTCTGCTTATATGCCATTATAAGTTTCCCATATAACTATCCTCCCAGCATCCACCCCAGACTGGGCGTCCAAAGCAAACACCAGAAGTTTCACAGATGTGCTCTTTAACGAATTTTTAGGCTCGTCTTCATAATAGATGTATCAACTAGGATACTGCACCCTTCATACAACAATAATTGTATCAAAAAATTGGATATTAGTCAAATTTTTGAACAATTACTGCTAATACATTATATTCAACTATTTAAAATATTTTCTATAATTCCAAGCCATTTTTCCTTAACAGATTCATATGAATAATCCATACATTTTACTCTTGCTTCATGTCCAAATGTTGCTAATTTCTTTTTATTATTTAATAGCTCTAATGCTTTTTTTGCCATTTCTTCTTTATCTCTATTTTCTATAATGTATCCATCTACATCATTATTTATTATTTCAGATGCACCCTCTGCACTTGAAAATGCTATTGAGGGGATTCCATAAGAACTTGCTTCTAAAAGTACTAATCCAAATGATTCTTCATATGATGTCATTAAATAAATACTCATATCATTTAATTTTTCTCTTATAAAATCTTTATCCTTATATCCATAAAGTGTAACATAATCTTGTAAGTTTAAACTATCTATTTTTGCTTCTATATTATTTCTATCACTACCATCACCTATAATATATAACTTACATTCTTTATCTTCTTTATTTATTATATTAAATACATCTATTAAATCAAGGAAGCCTTTTTCTTGTGACAATCTTCCAATTGATACTATATTTTTTTCAACTTTTTTTGATTCTTTTTCTGGAATATAATCTACACATAATGGAGAATACATAACTTTAGTATCTCCTTTTACTTTATTTTTATAAAATTTTGCTAATTTTTTTGATACTGGCATAAAGTAATCAATATTTTTTAATGATTTAATTACTCTATTTATATATTTTTGATTATTATTATGATGAGAATGTTCTTGTGAAACTAATTTAGCATTACCTTTATAATATTTACTTAATAATTCTGTTATTTCTATTCTTGTTGATATTATTATATCACTATCACATTCTTTTATACTTTTTATCATTAACTTACGCTTTAAGTAAAGAATTTTGATAGATTTAAGTCCCTCTTTCAATACTTTTATAAGTCTAAATTTTTTTAAGTATGAAATAAATTCATCTCTATTTGGTGATCCCTCATATAAAAATTTAACATCTATATTTTTATTTAGTTCATATACTGGTTTACCATATATATTATAGAATAGAATTATTTCTACTTTATATTTATCTGAAAGCATATTAGCTAGATTTGAAATTGCTACTTCTATACCTCCATAACCAAAATGTAGACCTAAAATAGTTATCTTTTTCACTATTCTCACCTCTAATTATTATCAATATAATCTTCTATTAATTTTATAAAGTTATCATTATTACTTTTAAACTTTTTTGGTTTGAAATTTTTAATATCTTTTAATACTTTTCCTAAATCATCAAAATCATCTAAATACATAATATATCCTTGTTTTTCAAATTCTTTTCCAATTTGGATTTGATGATCATTAGTATGTTCATTATATTTTTTTAATCTTGCAGCAGCGATTATTTTTTTATTGTTTTTTAAACCTGTCATTATTGATCCTACTCCAGAATGTGTAATTAATAAATCACATTCTTTTATATATTTATCAAATTCTTCCATTGGTATTAATTTAAGTATTTCCATATTATCTGAAGTATATTTTGTATATCCTGCTTGTACAATTACCTTTTGTTTTATATTTCCTTTTTTTATTTCTTTTTCTATTGCATCAAGTAATCTAGTAAATTCTTTATCTTGAGTTCCAAGTGTTACAAATATCATATTAACCTCCTAGAAAATAAATCCACCATATACTGCTTTTGGATATAATTTTAACATACTTTCCCACTGAACTATAAACAAGTCTGCAAATTTATATACTAGTCTACCTGTTATAGTTTTTTCATTTATATTAGCCATAGTTTCAATATATATTATTTTACTTTTAAATATTTTACCAATACAACACATTGGACCTGCAGTATGAGCACCAGTTGTTATTATATATTTTGGTCTAAATTTTATAAAATAATATAAACTTATAAAACAATTAAAAAGTAACTTAAATGGATAAACAAGCATATGATCTTTACTTCCATATATTAAATAACCAATTTTATCACCATATTCTTTTTTTAGATTAAGTGTTGAACTTGTTTTTTCAGTAATTAGATATGAATCATATTTGTTAAACATTTTCTTTAATTGTAATAATTCTTTTAAATGTCCTCCAGTTGAGGATATAAATAATACTCTTTTCATATTTCACCTATTTATTTTTCTTAATATAATTATATGAATCACGGCACATATCTTCTAAAGTTTTATTTGCAATAAATCCAAGTTCTTCTTTTGCTTTTGATGTGTCTGAATAACAAGCTGCTATATCTCCTTTTCTTCTTTCAGTTATTTTATATGGGACATCTACATTATTAACTTTTGAATATGTATTTACCATATCAAGAACACTATAACCAATTCCTGTTCCTAAATTATATATGAATATACCACTACCTTCTTTATCAAGTTTATTAAGCGCAAGTATATGTCCTTTTGCTAAATCTACAACATGTATATAATCTCTAACTCCTGTACCATCTTTTGTATCATAATCATTACCAAATACTGATAATTCTTTTAATTGTTTATCTGCAACTTTTGCTATATAAGGCATTAAATTATTTGGAATACCTTTTGGATCTTCTCCAATAAGTCCACTTTCATGTGCACCAACTGGATTAAAATATCTAAGTATTGCAATATCCCAAGAATTATCTGATTTATAAAGATCTTTTAATATTTGTTCTATAAATAATTTAGTAGTACCATAAGGATTTGTTGTTGGACCTAATTTTGAATCTTCTTTAATTGGTACAGTATCTGGATCACCATATACAGTAGCAGATGATGAAAATACAAATTTTTTAACATTATATTTTTTCATAGTATCAAGTAAGATAAGTGCTCCCGAAACATTATTTATATAATATTCAATAGGTTTTTCTACTGATTCTCCAACTGCTTTATATCCAGAAAAATTTATTACTGATTCAATATCATTTTCTTCAAATACTTTTTCTAATGACTTTCTATCTAAATAATCTATTTCATAAAATTTAAAATCTTTACCTGTAATTTTTTTTATTGAATCTATAGAAGATGGTTTACTATTTGAAAAATTATCTATTACAACAATATCTTTTCCTTCATTTAATAATTCAACACAAGTGTGTGAACCAATATAACCTGCCCCACCTGTTACTAATATACTCATATTATCACTCCCATTACTATTATATATTATTTTTTTAATTTTTTATATAATTTACAATATAGCTTTGTTCTAAACTTACTTTTTTCAATAAAAGATTTGTAAAATGGTCTACTTATTATATATAAACTATTTTTGTAATCAATATTATTTTTTTCTAGATAATCAAAAGCATAATCTATAAATTTATCTATAGTATGATTATCAATTTGATATCTTTGTTGTACTGTATAATTTAATACTACTGATGTAATTAATTCATTTAAATATAAATTTTTTTCATCTTTATATATTTCTTTTACTATATCTAGTTCTTTAAAAATATCAAATACTTTATCATCTCTAATTGTAGTTTCGCTATTTTCGTGAACTGAAAAGTAATTTAGTGCTTCATCAATTTTACCAATATTATTACTATAAAATAATGCACTAGCAACAAAAGGTACATCTTCATATTTTAATGTTTCATTAAATTTTATTTTATTATTAGTAATAATACTTTTTTTATACATTTTATTACAAGGTCCGAGTGGTATATCAACTAATAGTTTTGGATTTTTATCTAAATTTGTATTTTCAAAACTATCTAATATAACCTTTTTTATTTTACCATTTTCAAATACATAATTATAATCGCATATACATAAATCTAAATCATCTTTTATACATCTTTCATGCATTAACTCTAAGAAATCTTTTCTTATATAATCATCAGAATCTATAAAGCATATATACTCACCTTTTGATTCTTTTATTCCAAGATTTCTATTATATCCTATTCCTTTATTTTCTTTATTTTTAATATATTTTATTCTTGAATCTTTATATTTTTTTATAATCTTATCAGTATTATCTTTACTACAATCATTTATTATTATTAATTCAAAATCTTTATATGTTTGATTTAAGATTGAATCTATACATTTATTAATATATTTTTCTGCATTATATGCTGGCACTATTACACTTATCATAAATTCACCTCAAATTTTATCTTATATACTAATTTTTTTATTTTTCTTTTTAAACTATTATTTAGTAAATAATCAAATACTTTTAACTCTTTTAATACACTTTTATATTTTTTCTTATATTTTTTAGGAAGATTGTTATATTTCTCAATTACGCTATTAGAATAAAAATTTATAACATCATCACTTTCTTTTACTTTACTTAGTAGTTCTATCGCAGATTTATATGCAAATATACAATCATCCATTTTCTTAATGATTTTTTCTTCATCATTATCATTCATAATACTGCTTTTTCTATTTACATAATTATATCCAATATAATTAATTGATTTTACCATATCTGCTTTTGATATAATTATTGGTATTAAAGCAAAATCTTCATGATAAATTTTTTCTTGGAATGAAAATTTATTTTTCTTAAAGAATGATGTTTTATATACATATAATACTGCAACTTCAATATATTTATATTTTGTAATTTTACTAAAGGCCTTTATTCCTTTTAGTGAATCAAAACCTATTTCATTACAATCTACTTTTCTATCATCATATATTTCTCTTAATTGATATCTAAGTATATCAGGAGAATCAGTTAAATTTTTATTTAACGTATTAAGCAAATCTTTTTCTATATAATCATCACTATCAATAAATAAAATGTAATCTCCTTTAGCTTTTTTTACTCCTGCATTTCTAGCACTACTAAGTCCTTTATTTTTTTGTTTTATGTAGACTATATTACTATATTTAGATACATACTCATTTATTATTTTTTCACTATTATCTGTTGAACCATCATTAACAATAATAACTTCATAATCTTTGTAATTATTTAAAAAAATACTATTCAAACATTTATCAAGATAATTTTCAACATTATAGACCGGTACAATTAAACTAAATTTCATTATAATCACCTTCAATTAAAGATTGTATTTTTTTCATTTTATTATTATTTATTTTATTAAAATCTAATTTTTTAGTTTGTTTTTCATTATTTTTTATTATATCTAAAACTTGTTTTTTCATAGTATTAATATTAGAAGATACTATATTGCCATATAGCTTAAGATCTACTGAATCATCACTTACACTAATTGTAGATATTATTTTTTTGTCTAATGCAAGGGCTTCTAAAAATGTTACAGGAAAACCTTCATGAATTGATGTTATAACTAAATAATCACATAATTTTATATATGGATATGGATTTATTTTTCCTCCAAGTAATTTTATATTATCATTTAATTTTTTATTATCAATCATATTTTTATAATAATCATAATCACTACCATTACCTACTATCCAAAAATCAACATCAATATTATTTTTTAATAAATATTCTACTACTTCTATCATTTTAGATATTTTCTTAACTTTTTCATCTAGTCTACCAACATATAATAATAATTTTCTATTTTTATTTTTCTTTTCTTTTATAGTTTCTTTTGATAATCTTACTATTTCTTCATTATCTATAAAATTATTTATTACAATACATTTATCTTTTATCTTTGGCATTACTTTAATTAAGTTATCTTTTGATTCATTAGATACAAAGACAATATTTTTAAAACTATATATATCTTGATTTTCAAAAAAAGATATAACTTCTTTTTCACTTTCAAATTCATTTGTATAGTCACCATGTATGTATAATGCTGTTTTTTTAGATGACTTTAATGTAAGCATACTACATGGTTTTGAATATGTTGCATAACAACAAGCAAAATCATATTTCATATAATTAAATAATAAATATTTTATTCTTTTTAATCCATTTCTAAACTTTCTATAAATAATATTTTTGCTTCTGCATATATCGTAATCATATATTTTTACATTACTATTTAATTTATTTAAAAGTTCTCCCTCTTTCTTTTCAAGTAGTAAAGTAACATCATATTTTGAATAATCTAATTTATTTAACAAATTTATTAATGCCTTTTCTATACCACCAATACATAAACTATATGACATAAATATTATCTTCTTTTTCAACTTAATCACCTAATCTTTATTTTTATAAAATTGTTCCCAAATTTTATTTTCTGTTTCTTCATCTATATATTCAGTTAAATTTTCATCATTTTTCTTTCTCTTTTTTAAGTAATCATCAAATGAACAAATTACTTTAGCTGGATTACCTGCGACTACTGAATTATCTTTTATATCCTTTGTAACAACAGATCCTGCTCCTATTATTACATTATTTCCTATTCTTATGTTTGGAAGAATTATAGAATTACTACCAATAAATACATTATTCATAACCTCAATACAACCAGAATTATATTTATAAAAATGATCTATATTTTCCATATTATTAAGCATAAAATTAGTCACATCATGTGTTATAAATAAAACTCCACTTGTTACTACTACATTATCGTGAAACTTAATAAGTTTTGGATCAGCAGGTATCTTTCTTGGTTGAAAGAAAAAGTTTTTACCTACTTCTTTAAAAATATTATGTTTAACAATATATTTAGTTCTTTTCATAGAATCTAATATTAGACATATTCTAATTTTTCTTAATTGATCTTTCTTATATCTTTTCATTTTTTCTCTCCTTTTCAAACTCTTTATAATAAATACTAAATAATATACATATAAATATAGAAACACATGGAGTTTCAAGTACATGACCTGTTAATAATGCACATAAAATAGAAACTATTATTGATATTAACATTGATGATTTATTTATATCAAGGAAATTAACTTTAAATTTATTAAAATATGACTTAAATATATAAAATATACATTTAAAATATACAAAATAAATAGTTATAAATCCAATTATACCTTGATGTATTATTGTATCTAAATAATCCATTTCAGATAATTTTATTTGTTTATTATTAAGTATATATCCTATACCAAATAACTTTTGATATATTGAAGATTTCTTATATATATCAAAACTATCACTAAAGAATGATAATCTACTACTAAATATAAAATGATCTATATTTTTAAATGTCAATAAATCTGATATCTTTTTAACATTAAGGAAATTCAAGTGTATTAATAAATTTTTATAAAATGGTGTTTCTGGAATAATTTTAATTAAACATATAGTTATTAAAAAAACTATAAAAATACTTAGTAATATATATAAATAATTCTTATTTTTAACTAAATTAATAAAATAAACAATTAAATAATACAATATTAATATACTAGAACATAATATTGGGGCTTTTGTACCAATAGTTAATAATACATAAAAGTATATAATTAAGAATATAAATAAATATATCTTTCGTTTATTTAATATTAAATAAGATATTAATATAGGAGATATCATACTTATAATACTACCAGTTGCATTTGCAGAATAGAAAAACCCAACACTTCCTGTTTTAGAATAAGCATAGCTTTTAAATCCAATATTTAATATATTAGGTATAAATACTAGTAATAAATATATCATTAGTATCTTAAATAAATTTTTATTATCAAAGTTATTATCTTGCAATATATTTAATGAAAAGACTAAAAATATAGGTAAATAAATATTATTTAATAAACATTTTAATTCAAATAATAAGTTAGTACTTTCTTTAAATAAGATATTACCTAACATAAATAATGCACAATAAGAAAATAATATATACATTATTTTTTTATACCTATTATTTTCTACAAACAATATATAATAAACTGCAAATAATAAAAATAACATTCTTATAATAGCGCTAATAGTAAAATCACTTTTAAAATAATATAGTGTTATGCCCGCTAACGAATCTAAAATTGGTTGTATAAATAAAAATATTGTAAAGATTAATAATATATTTTTCTTTATTTTATTATTTATTTTTTCTATCATATATATCTACATCCTATATAAATATTGTACCATTTATATAAAAAAAAGAAAATAGCATCCCGCGTATTTTCTTTTTTAACATATAAACTATCATGTCATTAATATAATAGTCGAAAATTTAATTTTTATTCATCTAAAAATGTTTTTCTTTCTTTCTTTAATCTTTTCTTTTCATCATTTAGTTGCTTTTTTAACTCTTTTTTTGTTTTTTCTTCTTTAGTATCAATAACTTGAGTTGCCTCAATGTCTTTATATTTAACTTGTTTTTGTGGTTCTGTTTTTTTCTTATTATCTCTAATGTCTTCTACTTTAGAAATATATTTTTTCTTAAATTTTATATTTCTATATAGTGATATCATTAATAAGATAAATAATACTACAAATCCAGTTCCTAATCCTAAAAGTAAATACTTACATTTTCTAACAAGTTCAATATATATTAAAACTTGTGCATTATAAAATTTTTGTAAAGTTTTATCTTTTAAATCATATACATAGAACAATTTTTCACCAGTATCTATATTCATTCCATAAATTAATCTAAAATCTGATTCAGAATCAAATGTATATCCATCAATCATTTCACCATTATATTCAAAAGTATTTTTGTAATATTTATATGGTATATCTTTTTTATTTGGTTTTAATAATATTAATCTTATTGAATTAGAACTTAATTCAGTATATTTAGTATAAGTTGATTTATCCTTATCATATATATACCAAGCAGAGTTTCCATCAGAATCAGTTAATCCAACTAATAAATAACCTGTCACTTCATTTGAATATGCTAAAACCTCTTCATCATTTATTACAACTGTAGTTTCAACATACCCCTCTGGTGCTTCTAAAGTATCTTTTTTTCTAATTACAGTAAATTTTTTACCACCAACTCTAACATTAATTGGATTTTTTTCTGCCACTATTGCATTTATTACATATGTTTTAGTGCTGCCATTTTCTGCAGTTACTACTATTTCTAATTTATTTGGACCCTCAGCTACCTCTACTTCTCCATTTCCTTTAATACTAGCTTTTGAATCGCTTTTTTCAGCAATTATATTTATTTTTGTCGTGTCACTAGAAAGATCAACAGAATACTCTAATGTATCTTTATTAAACTCAGGTGTTAATGTTGCACCCTCAACACTTAGTGATTTTAAATTATTATCTGAATTTTTAACTTGATTTTTATTACTTGATGAAGAGCCACTATTACCACTAGATGAAACAACATTAATAGTAACACTTCCTTTATTTACTGAAATAGATTGTTCACTATCCCAATCACGTATATCCGCATATTTTACACTAATAGTGGACGAACCAAGTGCAATTGCTTTATATTTTAAAGTATATGTTTTTGAAGTAATAGAACCGTCCCCAACTTCACCATACTGTCCTTCACTTCCGCTAATTAATGATAACTTAGATGAATCATGACTAATTTCATAATTCCATGAGCCAAGTTTACCATTATTTTCAGAAACAGTTACTGTTATTGTTATTGTATCATTTACATATACAGTTTTACTTGAAGCATATAATGAAATATTTGCAGTTGCTGCTGAAGCATTTTTCAAATTAATCGTAAAAGCAATTATTAAAATAATTACAATACTTACTTTATTTAAAATCTTATTCATACTTTTCCCCTCTTCTTATCTTACAATTTTTGATACACCTTTTATATGTTTTTGTACTTTTAACAAGTCACCAATATCTACTATTGAATCTTTATTAATATCCGCACTTGATAAATACACACCTGATAATTTACTAGCATTTTTTATGTGTTTTTGTACTTTTAATAAATCTGCTATATCTATTTTACCATCACTATTTATATCACCAGTTATTGATGTTGTAAAAGTTTTATTTTGGTTATTATTAGTAATTGTCAATGTATCACCTGTAACAATGATACCAGATGTTATAATATCATTATTCTTATTTCTTACTATTATTGTTGCTGATGGGAATTTGTTTTTAATTTTAGAAATTATATCCGATACATTTGTATCAAGAGATATGTTACTTACTATGTTATTTGAATTATTATAACCTAAACTACTTATTATATCTGATGGACTTTCTTTTCCAGGTTCAATCTTATTTATTGTTATTGTATATGTTCTTACATTACCATTTGCTGCTGTTACATTAACTTTTACAATTGTAATCTTTTGATTTAACAATACAACACCATCACCACTAACAGTTGCGTATGGGCTTGTTTTAACTGCACTTACTGTTACTTGTTTTGCTGATGAATCTATAGTACATGTATAATTAGTTGCTGATGAAATAAATGATGGATTCAAATTACATCCAGATACTGATAATGATTTCAATGAATTATCTGCATTTTGACTTGTTGATAATGTTGTAGCATCTGGCATACCATTGTATGTAGGTATTTTAAATACATAAGGTTGATTAATTGCGCCCGAATTATAATAACCCGTATAAGTTGAATATGCTTCACTATAAGCAGCTTTTACATTTTGCTGATATTGATGACCATAATTTTTGTTTATAGTGTTAAATTTTTCATAATACAATGTATCTTGCCCATTTCTAATATATCCATCTCCTATCAAACTTGAACCATTTACTATTGATGAATATGGTGAAGTCCACCCTTTACTATGAGCATATTTTAAGCCATTCATAATTATATCATAATCATTGTTACCAGTTGCACCTATATTGAAAAAGTTATAATATCCTACATATTGTCCATTATACCCTTTACCTGAACTTAATGGAGAACCAGTCGTTCCTTGTTCTTGAAGAGCTCTACTTGCCAAGTGTACCGGACTTACTTCATGAACTTTTGCTGCTTCCATAAATGTATCAGCATAAGTCCAATTTTTTGAATTATAATTATATGAAGAATTCATAAAACTTGAATTTAAAATCTTCTTTACAACATCAACTTTATGAACATCTCTATTATAAGATAACTGCTCAAACATAAATACATGACCCTCATCTAAAAAATTTCTAGGATCCATAAAATAACCTATAGTTTGTTTACTTGCTGCGTACCAATTTGTTCCATACTGAACATAAGTTCCGTTAATATATGCACCATCTTCTGTCGATCTTAATGATTTATTTGACGAATTAATCAAATTTCTATTAACAGGATGTGATTCTTCTTCAATTACGTTATTCCAATTTAAACCAGTATTATATGCTTTAAAATCCCAATTTGGATGTAAAGCGTGTAATATAGCTAATCTTTTTGCATAACTTTCTGGAAAACCATTAGAAATTAAACTGTTTTTATAATTATTATCTATATTAACTGTTGTCGTTATTAAATAATTTCCATTAATATAACCTGTATATGTAAAACCGCTATATAAAAATTTAATATGATGCCAACCATTAGTTGAATCAAGTACCTCAACGGATTCTGGTGAGGATAAATAAATACCACTACCTACATCGTTTTTCACTAAATCATAATTAGTCCCTGCACCAACTCTTACTGAAACACTAGTTCCTTTAACAACGCCTCTAGTAAATGTTGTACTTGCATAAACATCCTTAATATTAGAAAAAGAAAGGATTAATATACAAATAAAACTTAATCTAACAAATATCTTTAAAAATTTATTTAACATTCTATCCCCTCCTTATTTATAGTAATTATAACAAATTTTTTGTATATTTTAAAGAGTTATTGTTGTTTTTTGTCTATTTTTGTAAATTTTATGTTAATGATATATTTTTTACCATTTTACATGTTGTATAAATGACAATTGTTTTTTATATAAATTTAGGGTATAATATTAGAGTATTTGGAGGAATAAATAATGAAGAAGAAAAAGGAAAGAAAATATACAAAGGAAGAATTAGCAATTATTAAATCAAAGAACAAAGGAATAAATTCTTTTACTGGTGTGATAGTAGGAATGTTTGTATGCGTTACTGCATATTTAATATTTAATATACTTAGATTAGCAAATATTGAAAATTTATTAAGATATATTTTTATTGTTATTTTAGGAATACTATCAATTGTTGTAATATTTAAATACTTAAAGTTAAGAAAGCAACCTAAAAGAAGCAAATATCTTGTATTTATAATATTACTTTTAATACTTGGAATTGGAGAATTTATGATAAGTTCCATAATTGATAGAGGTATAAGTACAATCGATAAAATTAGTAAAGATAGAATTACTTATACAAGTAGTTTAGTTGCTATGAAAGATGGTAAATTTACTACTAAGAAAAGTATAACTAAAGCAAATATAGGTATTATTGCTGATCATGAAGATACTGAGGGATATGTACTTGCTCAAACAATAATAAAAAATGATAAAATAAAGAAAAAACAACTTACTGAATATGATGATTATATTTCTATGCTTAGAGATTTATATGATGGAGAAATTAATATGGCTTTTGTATCAGGTAGTTATGTTGATAAATTCTCTACTATGGAAAAATTTGAAAATATTAAAGATGAGGTTGTTGAAGTAGATAAATATTCAAAATTGATGAAAAAGGTTGTAAATAAATCAACAAAAGCATCTACTAAAAGTGTTACAGAACCATTTACCTTATTATTAC
Source organism: uncultured Bacilli bacterium (assembly GCA_947629025.1). Taxonomy (GTDB): domain Bacteria; phylum Bacillota_I; class Bacilli_A; order RF39; family UBA660; genus CAG-433. The sequence goes on from CANRCC010000015.1 coordinate 18,446, forward strand.
TTGGTGTTGACTCTGAAACAGAAGATATATCAAAAACAAGTGGTCTTGGTGATTCTATAATGCTTATAACATTTAATCCTAATACTTTAAATGCAACTATATTCAGTATACCTCGTGATACTTATGTACCAATATCTTGTTTTGGAAATTATAAAAATAAAATTACTCATGCTGCTTCTGGTGGAGATTCTTGTATGATTAATACAGTTGAAAATTTCACAGGTATTGATATAGATTACTATGCAAAAGTAAATTTCAGAGGTTTAACAAAACTAGTTGATTCACTTGGTGGAATTGATGTTGATGTACCTTATAGTTTTTGTGAAAGTAATAGTTTAAGATCACTTGATTATAGAGATTTAATATATGTAAATAAAGGATGGCAACATCTAAATGGTGAACAGGCCCTTGCCCTTTCTAGAAACAGAAAAACAGTTGATCAATGTGGAAAAGAATGGAATCAAGGAACAAGAAATGACTTTGTAAGAGGACAAAATCAACAACTTGTAATTAAAGCAATAATGCAAAAAGCAAAGTCTATAAAAAGTATAAATAAAGTATATGATATATTAGATGAAGTAAGTATTAGTTTAGATACAAATTTAAGTAGAAATCAAATACTAGACTTCTATAATGTATTTAAAAAGATAATATTAAGTTCTGATTCATTAACTGATGATAATGACGTAATTAGTATGCAAAAAACATACTTAAATGGTTCATCTGCAATGATTTATGATAAAAGAAGTGGTTTAGTTCTTTATAACTATGTTCCATCTAGTAGTTCTCTAAAAGCAATTGTAAATGCTATGAAGATAAACCTTGAATTGAAAGAAGAAGAATATGACAAATCATTTAGTTTCTCTATTGATGAAGAATATGAACCTGAGGTTATTGGAGAAAAAGCTTCTGGTGGTTCATCTGTTGGATTACTTCCAAACTTTATTGGTAAAACAAAAGCATATGTAAGTAGTTGGTGTAATGCAAGAGGAATAAGTGTAAACTTTGTTTATGAAGATGTAACTAGTGGTTATTCACAAGATGAAGTAATAAATCAATCTCTTCCAGAAAGTTATAGTTTAGATGAATTATCTGGAAGCTTACAAATAACACTAGCAAATGTTAAAAGTAATGACGATTCTAATACTGATAACAAGAAAAATGATAGTAGTAAAAAAGACGATGATGATGACGATGAAGATGAAATAACATGTGAGGATGAAAATAAAGAATTAGGTGAGGATAAAAAAACTTGTGTTTGTAAACCTGGATTTAATAAAAAACCTGATGGTACATGTGAAAAAAAGAAATTAGATTGTAGTGAAAATGAAGAGCCAAGTGCAGATAACTCTACTTGTTTTTGTAAACCTGGATTTAGCGATGATGGCAATGGAAATTGTATACCAACAGTTACTGGGCTACCTACTGAATAATAAAAACAGTTTTGATAAACTGTTTTCTTTTTTTCTTCTTCTTTCATAAAATATATTCTCTATTGATAATTTAATTTCCCCTAATTAAATTAATTTTTAAGGCATATTTTGTGTACTAGATTAAATTATCATATTACTTATAAAAACGCTTATATACCCTTTTAAATGGTGTATAAAAAGACATAAAAAAATTGCATTAATTGCAATTTTATTCATCTAGTTTTGCTATTGAAAGTTTATCTTTATCTTTTACTACTACAATTGTTGCTTTTGTTTGAAAATCATCATTATTTTTATATGTCCAGCTTATATTTATTTCATAAGCTTCTGCATCTGTAATATCTTTAAAATCATCACTTTCAAATATTTTAGATGGTACAACCTCTTCTATAGATGTAACCTCAACAGTTTCAACATATGGTAAAGTTTGATGTCTATTATTATCTAAATTACTTTTTACTTGTTTATATATACCATCTCTTGCTTTATCAACAAACATTGTTTTATAACTATCATATATAAATTGTACTCCACCAACATCATTTTTTGAATTTTTATTATCTAATGTATAGAAATCTATAACAAATAATTCACTTATTAATTTAGCATATTCTTTATTATCTACCTCTTTACTAGATAATACTTTTTTTAATTCTTTAAATTTATCTTTAAATAGTTGTGTATCTGATTCTGAAACAACATAAGAGAATTTCTTTATTTCATCAACAACTTTTACCTTTTTATCTTCTTCTCTTCCATTAGTTAAAGCAAATACTATAAGTAAAATAGCAAGTATTATTACTAATATAGTAACAATTAACTTTTTTCTATTAATTTTACGCTTCGGTTTAACCTTTTTAAAATCTTTCATAAATTTTATTCTCCCTCTACTCTTTCTAATCTTGAATTTTCATTTTTAATAAGATCATATAATATGATATCATTAGAAATTTCAAGTCTTTCTGTAGCATAATCATTATTCTTTTGTATTTCATCTGAATTAACAATATAATCTGTATTTAATACTTTATATTGATCTTTTTGGCTATTGTAATAAATATTATTTGTTAACCAGTTACCATTTGGGAATATAACTACATTATCATCTAAATTCATTATATCTCTACCTAGAGCATATTTTGGTTTAAATCCAAGCATATTACCTAAAGTTGGCATTGCATCAAACATTCCCATTGCAGTATCAATTTTTGTTTCAAATTTTTCATTTTTTGACCAAATTATAAATGGAACTTTTCTTTCTAGTTCATATCTATAATAATCAACTTCTGAATAATTTTCATCATCTTTATCTAATACATCATCGTTTTCTTTGTCATAATTATATAGTCTAACATAATCTTTTTTAGGTAATTTTGCATCATGGTCACCATAAATTACAAGTATTGTATTTTCTAATAAACCAGCTTTATCTAATTCATCTACAAATACTCCAATTGCCTCATCTGCATAATGAACTGATTTAAAGTAATTACCTAAAGATGTTCCCTCCATATATGGATAAGATACTGTTTTTGTTTCTTCTTCTCCATTTTCATTAGTTGTTTTTACCTCTTCTTTAATATCTACATCAAATTCACCATATTTATCTACATCATCAAATGGTGTATGATTACTTAGTGAAATCAATGTTGCATAGAATTTTCCATTTTTTTCATATTCTTTTTTTAGTTTTTGAACTGATTGTTTAAAGAATGATTTATCAGATAATCCCATACCTATTTCTTCATCAATATCATAATCTACTTTACTATAGAATTTATCATATCCTAAACTATTATGAAAGTTAATTCTATTCCAGAAACTTCCTGTATTAGCGTGCATACTAATTGTTCTATATCCTTTTTCTTTTAAAAGTTTTTGAATTGTTTCATATTCTCTATTCCAATAACTTACTGCGACTGCTCCATTAGTTACAGGAAGCAATGAACTTGAAAAAGTAAATTCTGTATCACTACTTGTCCCACTACTTGCTTGTGCATAATAGTTACTAAAGTAAAGACCCTCTTCTGATAATCTTTTCATATTTGGAGCAACTTCTTTACCATTAAATGTTTGATTTAAAGTTAATCCTTGAAAACTTTCTGCATGAAGTACTATGACATTTTTTCCTTCAAATTTATTAGTCCAATCATTTGTCTTATATTCTCTTTTTTCACTATAAAATTCTCTAAATTTTTTAGCAGCATTATCATACCCAAATAGTGTATTAAATTTAGCATCTAAACTTTTAAATAAATCATTTAATTGGTATGTATATACACCAAATTTAGTAACTAAAAATTCTCTATTCCATTGTTTACTAAGTCTACTATATTCTACTCCTGTTACTGTCATAAAAAATAGTGCATATGTTACAATACCAGCGATTAAAGTAGCCATAAATTTCTTCTTTTTATTTTCTTTTTTTGCAACTGTATTATAATAATCTCTTCTTTTTAACTTAGAATGCATTATTATTAAAACAATTGGTTGCCATAAAAATATAAAATCTTTTACTTGAAGTACATTTTTGACAACAGCATCTCCTACATCAACAACAGTTAGTGATAATGCGATTAATGAGAATGATGCAAAAGACATATAATATGTATAATAAAGTGAATTAACTATACATATCAGTGTAAAAATAACAGACATTATAAGTAAATACTTAAATCTATTTTTAGGTTTAAATAAATAAACAAATGAACCAAATAATAGAATCATTGCTAAATCTGCAACTATTGGTTTAATTGCAAAATAATTATGTACTGTTATAAATCTGAGTAACATTCCATTTAATAATGTTGTAATTACAAATGTTAAAAATAACACATTTGTTTTAGCATATTCTTTATATTCAAATTCTTTAAATTGCTTTATAAATTTCTTTATTTTCTTCTTCACTTCAATTCCTCCATAACATATAAATTATATCACTTTTTAACATTTTTTTCTACATATATAATAATATATATATTAGTTTACATTTTCTAATTTTTCAGTATTTGCGTTAATACTCATTCCAAGCACAAATATATAGCTAATTAGATATATCCAAAGCATTAAAATTATTATATTTGATGCTCCTCCATAAAATATATTATATGATGATAAATGAGTTACATAAAATGAATATGCCCATGTAGAAATACTCCATAAGAATGTTGTAAATATAGATCCTTTTGTAACAGTACTACTACTAATTTGTTTATTAGGTGCGATTGTATAAATTAATTTTAAATTAAAGAATATTATAAATATAGATATAGGCCACTTAAATAAATTATATATTTTTACAACTTTATCACTTATTGATGCAGTATGCGTAATATTCAGTATAAATGATAATATTCTACTACCAAATACCGGAATAATAATTATAAATAAGATTAATAATACTAATAAAATAGCAATTATAAATGATTTTACAGTATCTTTTATTGGTTCAACTTTTTCAACTCTATATATAGTTGATGCCGCTGTTATAATTGATCTTGCTCCCTTTGAAACTAATAATAATGCTGAAAAAATTAATATTATAATATTATAGTCAAATCCCCTACCATTAAGTAATGGTAATATTAATTTACTCGTATTCGCAGGAAAATTTGATTTAATAAAATCAATCATTCCTTGTACTGATATAGAAAATGATGATGTTATTACCCCAATTAAAAGTATCATAGGAATTAATGATAATAACAAAAAGAAAGACATTTGTCCTGGAAGTATGGACATAACTGGCTTTCTCATCATTTTTATAACATTTTTAACAAATCTATTTAATCTAGTGTTAAATTTCTTCATTTCTAGCCACCACAACTTATTTATTATCTTCCATTTGTTCTTTATTAGTTTTAATCTCAAGAACTGCTTCATTTATTGCATCATCAATTGTTTTTACATCATCTAAAATCATACTATATCCTAAAGATGCACCAAATTTATATGGTAAACTCTTAAATTCTTTATAAAGTCTTCTCATATATGTTATTACTTTTGTTTCTTCATAACCTACCATATATATTAAGAATTCATCTCCATTAGTTCTAACTATATCGCTTTGTTCTAGTTGACTATTTATAAGGATATTTGCTGCTTTTTTAATAACAGCATCTCCCTCTTCATGTCCATATACATCATTTATATGTCCAATTTTGTTAATATTTATAACAATAATTGCTTGTGGATAAATTTTATTTGCTTGCCATTTTAAATAATTTTGATTCAAATAATGTCTATTTTTTAATGAAGTTAAATGATCTACATATCTCATTTTATCTTCTTTTTTTATTTTTACTCTTATAGTTCTATTTTTAAAATATACTATGCTAAATATAGTTAAGAATACTGCTCCTATTACTAAGTAAACAAATGATAAATCAATTTTTTTACTATCTTTATCTAGTTTTAATATTGCTCTTGCTTTATATATATCTGGATCTATAGTTGATATATAATATTTATATAAACTAATAAATGCTTTATTCTTATTTGTATTTAACATTATAAAATTATAATCAGTATCTATATCTTCTTCATATATTACTTTAAAATTAGATAATTCATCTGATTTATAGTGATTATATGTATTATAATCTAATATTACTATTTTATCATCATCTAATGCATTAAATAATGAAGATATTTTCTTATAAACTTTTACAGTAATATCAGAATTATTTGTTATATAATTAGCATTAACATCATCAAGCATATAAACTTCTTGACCTTTAAGTGATCTAAGTGAATTAACTGTTGTTGTTATATTTTGTACACTTGATAATACAACTATCTTTTCCTTATATGGAGAAACTGTATAATCAAAACTATTAGTAAGTTCATTAAAATTGTAATAATTAAATGCTAAATCAACTTTGCCATTATTTAATGCAGAAGTTAAATCTTTTATAGAATTAAATTCTCTAACTTTAAATGTTATATTCATTCTATTAGCAAATTCATCAAGCATTTCACTATTATATCCTATAAAATCTTCATTAATTTTAGATTCATAAGGTAAATTTTTCACATATCCATAAACATATTCTTTACTTAAAAAGTCAGCTTTAGTTACATCATCTATATCTTTTTCTTCAAAATATAAATCAAATACTCTTTGATTATATGATTTTGCTAATTTACTTTCGCTCCATCTAATATAAAATTTATTAATTATACTATTTAATATTTTTTCACTCCCATTTACATTAAATATATAATTAGTATATATTTCAGGAATATTATAAACTACATAATAATTATTACTAAAAACTTTATCAATATATATATTAGAAGGTATAATAGCATATTTTATTTCATTATTATTTAGTGCTGATATTACATCTGAAATTTTTGTATATGTATTATATACAACACTAGTATTAGAAACTAAATAATCTTTTACTGTTGATAAATCACTTTCTAATACTCCTATAGTTACATCATCAAGATTTGAAAATTTCTTTACTTTTTCATTATCTTTACTAACTAAAATATAATTATCTTTATAAAATAAAAGTTCATTATCTTTTAATTTTGTTTTATTATTAATTTCAAAAACATAAGAATCTTCTTTTGGGTCTTTATTTTTTGAATAAGGAACCATATTAAATTCTAATTCAGTTTCTTTTGTAAAATCTTTTAGGAAATCAAAAAATACTCCCTCTCCTTCATTACCAAATATTGGTACATCATTTAATATAGAAACATCTATAACTGTTGATTTGTTTTTTTCTATCCATCTTTTTTCTAAAATAGAAAATACTCCTCTTTCATTATTTTTATTTGTAATATATATACCAATTATAATTGATAATAAAATAATCACACTTGGAATACCAATAAGTAAAATCTTTTTGATATTTACTTTTTGTTTCTTTTTATTTTTCATAATATCACCCACTACCAAACTAGTCCTTCTGAATTAGAGTTTTTATACCCCATTACAGGAAATACCTTAGTAACAACTTCTTGTGTAGAACCATCTTCTTTTGTTACTTGTTCTTTTACCCCTTCTTCATCATCCATTGTTATAATAAATTGTATATCATAATATCCTTTTACTGCATCTGAGAAATTACCTAAAGAATCATTTGCGATTGCTTTAGCATCATCTAAAGTAGTATCTTTATTCACATTAAATATTACATTTATTATTCTTCCATGAACATTCATTTTTGCACTACTTACCTTTTCATTATCACTTATTGATTTTGTTACTTTATCTTTATCACTTTTATCAAATTTTATATCTTTTATACCATCAAGACGATTTCCATATAATGATATGTTGCTATTAGGATATAAAAGTCCCTTTAATAAAAGTAAACATATTATACCAATTAAAACAAGAACAACCACTATTATAAACTTTTTATTTTTTAATAGTTTTTGTAGTTTTTCTTTATTCATTTTAACACCTCACAAACGATATTAATTATACTATATTAAATTATTAAAATCAATTTCTATGCAGCAAATTTCTTTACATCACCATAATATGCATTTTTTAATTTATTTACTTTATTTTCATCAATTAAAGCAGTTCTATGACCTGATGATGTTTTAGCTTTAACTGGAATATTACCTAATTTATATGTAAATTCTTTTTCTTCAGTATTATTTAAAACATCAGATAAATTTATAATATTATTATTGTTATCTTCTACCTTTTTGTTAAAATTAAAAAATTCAATTCTTGGAATGCCACTTAAAACAGCATTTTGAATATTAATATCTTTTATTGTATACTCATCCATATTAAATTCTTGTGAAGAATTCATAATTGTTTCTTCTACAGTTTGATTCATACTATTATCTATAACATTACTAGGATTAATAGAAATATTTGAATTATGTAATTCAGAATCTATTTTATCTACTCTTTGTTTTAACTCTTCAAATTCTTCTCTTGATATATTTGATATAACACTTGGATTTATAAATGCCATAATTATTCTCCTTTCTAATTTTCTGTTGCTAATTTTACAATTACATTTTTAACTTTAAGCCATTCTGCATCATCTGTTATTGCATCAAAATAAAATTCACCATTTTCTTCTCTTACTCTTGATGTATATGTTTTTATTTCATTACCATTCTTTTCATTAAAAGTATATACTATATAATCACTTTTATTTTCATTTAATGTAAATATAGTTATAATATCTGCTTCAAGTTGTTGTCCTTGTGAATTAGTAATAAGTACCTTTCTATCCATATTTATCCCTCCATATTCTAATAACAATTATAACATTAAATATAATCAAACACAATAAAAAAAGGAAAAGATTTTTCTTAAC
>CANRCC010000016.1 GCA_947629025.1 uncultured Bacilli bacterium
AAAAGTGCATTTTCTTTTATAATTGCACTTTTTTATACCTATTCCACTTAATTGTGCACTTTAGATTGATTTAACGAATATTTATTTTGGCTTATTTTTCTTTTATTATATATGGATTATCTATAATTATATTCCTCTAATTTTACTTTCTTCTAACATATTTAAATTATATTTTTTTAAATCTCTCATATATTTTTTATCATCTATTATTTCTTTTCTTGTTTTTATAGGAATTGAACCTCTTGATATTATTTGTTTAAGAATTCCTTCTGCGTTATCTAAATATTTTATATCAAATGTTCCAAGTTCTGGATCATAATTCTTAAGACTTTCTTTGAATATAGGAATAAAAAATACATTTTTAAACATATCAATTAATCTTTCTTTTTCTTCTGCATCATATAAATGTTTATTAAAGAAATCAATAGCCATATAATCATTTGTAAAATTAAAGTTTACCTCTAATATTTTTCCATTTTTTGCATTTGATTTATAAAATAAATCATCTTCTGATTGATTAATATCTTTATATAACGAAATAGAATATTCATTAATATCTAAATATTCTTCACCCTCATTTTCTTTTACTGCTGCTACTTTTACGCCACCTATTTTTTTATAATATGGTTCTAATATATCTTGTGATTCTTCTAATTCATAAGTCATACCATATTTTTTAGTCAATTTCTCTACTATTTCTTTAGAATATACTTTAATATCTCCAACCCTACTAGTTAAATCTTGCTTTTCTTCTATGTATCTAAGAAAATACGTTCTTAAAGTTTCTTCTGCTTTAGGATTATTACATACAAGATAATAAGTATTATTCTTATAATCAACAACAAGATAATTTGAAGATTTTGAATCATTTTCACTAAAATGAATATTTATAAAATCTTTTTCTCCATCAGTTGTTATACTCATTCTTGTATAAAATTGTTTTACTGTTAAGTTTGATATTTCACTCATTTTACTTTTCCCCCTTTGAGCATTGATATAATAGCATACATAAAAAAGTATGTCAAATTGTTGATTTAATTATATAAAATCCATTATCCCTTTTTATTATTTGAAAATTATAAATATCTTTCATATCTTCAATTAAAGACTTTGCTCCCTGGTCTTTTCTAATAACTATCCAAACCTCTCCATTTTCATTTAAATAATTAATAGCATTTTTTATGATATCATAAACAACTTTTTTCCCAGCATGTATTGGAGGATTTATAACAATACCATCATATTTCTTTTTTACATTTTCATATCCATTACTTTTAAAAACAGATATATTTGATAATTTATTATATTCTATTGATTTCTTGCATAAATCTACTGCCTTTTGATTAATATCTATCATATCAACAATATTATTAGTAGAATATTTTGCAATGAATATTCCTATTGGTCCACATCCACAACCTACATCTAAAAAACTTCTTTTTTCACCAAAATCAAAATTTTCTAATAATACTTTTGTTCCATAGTCTAAACCTCTTTTACTAAATAATCCATTATCTGTAAAAAATGTAAATTCTAAATTATTTATTATTACTGTATTTTTTTTAATATTTGATTTTAAATTTTTATTATCTATAAAATAATGTTCCATAATAATACCTCTTTTTTATTATACAAAAAAATCATAGATTTAACTATGATTTTATTAAATAATTAAGCTATTTCTACAGAAGCTCCTGCTTCTTCTAATTTAGCTTTTATTTCATCTGCTTCTTCTTTAGAAATATTTTCTTTTACTGCACCACCATTATCAGCAATGTCTTTAGCTTCTTTTAATCCTAAACCAGTGATATCTCTTATAATTTTGATAACTGGTATTTTAGAACCACCAGCACTTGTTAAATTTACAGTTACTGAAGTTGGTCCTTCTTCTGCAGCACCTGCTGCAGGTGCAGCTGCTACTGCTACAGCACTTGGATCTACACCATATGCCTCTTTCATAGCATCTACTAATTCTAAAATTTCTAAAGTAGTCATTTCATTTAATGAAGCGATAAAATCTTCTTTGTTTAATTTAGCCATTTTCTTTTCCTCCTATTTTCTAAATTATTGTTCATTTTTTTGATCACTAAGTTGCTTTAAAGCAATTGATAAATCTCTGACAGTTCCTATTAGACCAGCAGCAAGCATTGTAAGTAATCCTTCTCTTGATGGTATATTTGACAATGCCTTTATTTCATCTAGACTTGTTACATTACCATCAACTATTCCACCTTTTATTTCTAAAGCAGGATGTTCTTTAGCAAAATTACTTAATGCTTTTATTGGAGCAATAGCATCATTTGAGAAAGCTATTGCACTTGGACCAGCTAGGCAATCGTCAAGATTAAGATTTAGACTATCTAATGCACGTTTAGTTAAAGTATTTTTCCATACTTTATAACTAGAATCACTGTCACGAAGAATTCTTCTAAGTTCTGTTGTTTCTTCAGCAGTTAGTCCACGATAATCAAATAATATAAATGAAGCACTATCTTTGGCTGTACTAACTATTTCATTAACTATTTCACTTTTTGCTTCTATTACTTTTTGACTTGCCATATTTATCCTCCTATCAATTTATATATCAAAAAAGTCTTTGTACACAAGGCAAAGACTTAAAAGTATTAAGTAATTGTCCTCGGTAAGAAATATTAAGTCTAAAGACTCTTACTGTCTTCGGTACAAAAAAACTTTTTGATAAACTTATTATATATTATTATTTATTATTTGTCAAAAGAACTTAAATCTATTTTAATTCCAGGACCCATTGTTGCAGATACTGAAATATTTTTTAAGTATTGACCTTTAACTGTAGATGGTTTTGACTTCATTACAACATCAACAACTGCATCTAAGTTACCAACTAATTTATCTGCATCAAATGATACTTTACCAATTATTGTATGTATATTACCGTAACTATCAGTTCTATACTCTACACGACCTTTTTTAATATCATCTATTGCTTTTTTTACATCAGTTGTAACTGTTCCTGTTTTTGGATTTGGCATTAATCCTCTAGGTCCTAAAATTTTACCTAATTTACCAAGCATTGGCATCATTTCTGGTGTAGCTATAATTACATCAAAATCAAGCCAATTTTCTTTTTCAATTTTTTCTATCATATCCATATCACCAACAAAATCAGCGCCAGCATCTTTTGCTACTTTTGCTTGATCTGTTTTTGATACAACTAATACTCTTTTTGTTTTTCCTGTTCCATTAGGTAATACAATTGCACCTCTTAATTGTTGATCTGATTTTCTTGTATCTAAGTTTAATTTGATAGCTACTTCTACAGAACCATCAAATTTAGAAGTACTTGTCTTTTTTACTAATTCTACAGCTTCTTCTTTAGTATATGCTTTTCCTTTTTCTATTAATTCCAAAGCTTGTAAATACTTTTTACTTTTCTTTTTCATTTAAAATACCTCCTTTGTGGTTTTAACGGATTATCCTCCCACATAGGTATAACCTATATGTTAAACTTCTAATCCTTAATTTCAACACCCATATTATGTGCTGTACCTTCAATAATTTTCATTGCTTCTTCAACAGTATATGCATTTAAATCAGGTAATTTCTTCTCTGCTATTTCACGTAATTGTGTTTTTGTAATTGATCCAACTATTTCTTTTGAACCTTTACTAGATGCAGATTTTAATCCAGCAGCTTTCTTTATTAAGAATGCAGCAGGTGGAGTCTTTACCTTAAAATCAAATGATCTGTCGTCATAAACATAAACTTCAACTGGTAATACATCTCCCATTTTATCTTTTGTTGCATCATTAAATCTGTTACAGAAATCTGGTAATGCTATTCCAGCAGGTCCTAATGCTGTACCAACGGGTGGAGCAGCAGTTGCTTTTCCAGCAGGGATTTGAAGTTTTATTTTATTGATTAACTCTTTTGCCACGAAAAACACCTCCTATTAATTTTTTTTCGTGAGTGGTCAAATGGACTTGATATTGCCTCCCACTTTCATCTATATATATAAAATACATAGCGCGTTAGTAATATTAACATTTTTTTGATAAAAAATCAAGTGATTATTTATCTAATTCTAATTGAACTAAATCAACTTCTACAGTTGTTTCTTGTCCAAATAAATCTATATTTACTTTTGCTTTACTTTTTTCTAAATCTATTTCTAATATTTTTCCTACCATTAACTTAAATGGTCCATCTGTAATCTTAACTCTATCTCCCTCTTTTAAATCAACAGAAACTTCTTTAACAGGCATACCCATTGTATTTAAAATCTTTTCTATTTCGTGTGGAAATAATGGAAATGGCTTAGCACCTTTACCAGAAGATCCTAAAAATCCTGTTACACCTGGAGTATTTCTAACAACATACCAAGCTTCATCTGTCATTATCATTTCAACTAAAACATATCCAGGAAACATTTTTTTAATTTTTTCTTTTTGTTTTCCATCTTTAATTTCTACTTCTTTTGTTTCAGGAACGATTACTCTAAATATATAATCTTGCATATTCATTGATTGTATACGCATCTCTAAATTATCTTTTACTTTACTTTCATGACCTGAATAAGTATTAACTACATACCATTGTTTTTCTTCCATAATTTACACCTCTATATTAAATCATTTATTCTTTCTATTATTGATTCAAAATCTATTGTTCTTATTAGTGCTATAACATATTCTATTACTGTGAAAAATATTGCAAAAAATATGATAAATATTAAAGTTACTATTACATTTTTTAATAGTTCTTTCCCTTTACACCATCTTATTCTGTCAAGTTCTTTTTTCATATCAGAAATAAATTCTTTTATTTTTCTCATTTTTACCTTCCTTAATTCCAAAATAAAAAACACTCTTGTGCTTCCAATAAAATGATAGCACAAGGTATAATTTTAGTCAATGATTTATTTTAAATTTGTTAATTTACTTTTTATTCTTCTTATTGTACCATCTATTGATTTTTTTGTAACATTAAGTAAACATGACATTTCTTGGTATGAAAAACCATGTAGTTTTAATTCAAAAACCTCATATTCTTTATCAGTTAACTTATCTTTTATTCTATCTAATAATTCTACCTCTTCTTCAGTAGATATAAATGAATCTTCTGGATTAACATTTTTTTCATCAAATATTGCATCAATAAGAGGAATACCTCTTCTATTAGTATCAGAATCAATAGATAAAGAACTATTTAATATCTTGTGTTTTTTTCTACTTACATCTCTTACAAAAGTACTCATTTGAGCATCAATGCAAAGATTAGCAAATGTTGAAAATTTTACATTTTTTTGTTCTTTAAAACTATCTATTGCTTTATTTAATCCAATCATTCCTTCTTGTATTAAATCATTTATTTCAAATCCACTATTTTTTATAGTTGCATAATGTACTTTAGCTTTATTTATAATAAATGGTTTATATTTTTCAAAAAATATTTCTTTTGCATCTTCATTTTCTGAAATCATATAGATTAATTCATAATCATTTTCATCTTTATACACAAAATCAACTCCTACTTTTCTGTCTTACTACCTCATATATTATAATTCCAGCTGCTACTGAAGCATTTAAACTATTTATTTTACCAACCATAGGTATATTTACAACAAAATCACATTTTTCTCTAACAAGTTTACTAATTCCAGGTCCCTCTGCACCTATAACAAGTGCAACTTTTGAATCGTATTTTACATCAGTATAAACTTCACTATTTGTCATATCAGTACCATATACCCAAAAACCATGTTTTTTAAGTTTCTCAATTGTATTTACCAAGTTACTTACTTCAACAATTGTAGAATTATTTAATGCACCAGCACTTACTTTCATTACAGTAGAGTTTACCTCGACACTTCTATTTTTAGGAATTATTATTGCATCTACACCTGCAGCTTCTGCAGTTCTTATAATGGCACCAAAATTATGTGGATCTTCTAGATGATCTAATAATAATACAAAATCTTTATCTAATACCTCATCTATATTTGTATATTTAAAATCTTCTATATCTAATACTATACCTTGATGATTTCCATTATATTTTAGATCCATTTCTTTTTTATCAATAATAACCCTTCTAATATTATTTTTCTCCAAAAAATCTAAAATTCCCCTATCATCGAACGTTTTTGTTAAAAAAACTTTATTTATTTTAACTTTATTAGCTATTACCTCTTTAGCTACATTCTTACCAAATACTATCATATTTCTTCACCTACTATTACATTTATTAAATAATCAATTCTTTCATTTTCATTATTCATATATAAATATCCAAATAAACATTCAAGAGCAGTTGCCCATTTATACGTTACTATATCTATATTTTTAGGATGTGAAATAACTTTTGCATTTCTTCCTCTTCTTACATATTCTAACTCTTCATTAGTTAGATAATTATTATCTATTAAATAATTTATATACATACATTGATTTTTTGCACAAACAAAGTTTAAAGCCTTTTTTTGAATATTATTAGTTTTTTGAATACCTTTTCTTACTAGATAATCTCTTATTTTAAGTTCATAAACACTATCTCCTAAGTACGCTAAAACAAGAATATTTATTTGATTTAATTCCACTACTCTCACCGCCTATATAATAACATAAATTTTAAAAAATACAAAAAAATACCAATTAATCAGGTATTCTTATTATTATTTCTCCATCTTTTGAATATAAATATTTTTCTCTAGCATATCTTGCAACATAATCAGGATTTTGTAATTTTGTAACTGTTCCTTTTAATTCTTCCTCTTTTTCTTTTAAATCTGCGATTTCTTTAAGGAAATTTTTTCTCTCTTTATTTTTCTGATAAATTTGATATGATGTAGTTGCGATATTTTGAATTAATACGACTCCTATAAAGGTATAGATAACTGTTAGAACTAATATATTTCTTTTGATTCTTTTTTTCTTCATATCTATCACCTTCCTTATCTTGAGTATAACATTTGATTATTACTAAAGTCAAATCATATTAATTACTATCTGTCAAAAAAATATCTATAAAATATAACTCCAATTATAAAACTAAATAAAAAATATATATGTAATATTGCATTATTTATTATTGATAACAAAATAAAATATAATAGAACATGATTTAAAATAAATAGGAAACTGATTATTATTTTAAAAAATGTAGATATTTCAGATAAAAATCTATAATTTAGTTTGTACGTAAATGAAAAAAAGATTCCATATAAGAAAGAAAAAAATAAAGCTCTTATTTGTAATATTAATGTCATCTAAATAACTTTGTAAACATTGAGGATTCTTTTTTTGCATTTTCATCTATATAACTTATTGAATCTATTTTTCCTTTTATTGTTACATTACCTTGATATGTATCTAATTTAACTACTTCTAGATTTTCACCTTTTATATTCATATATCCTTGTACTGTTTCTAATAAAAATTCTTCATTATCAAAACTATCAATTTTTACAACACCAGAAATAATTATATTCTTTCTTTCTGATACTGAAAATGAATGATTTAAATTTGTACTTGTTTCTTTTATTTTTTCCATAATATCCTCCTCTTATTTAATAATATGAAAAAAATAATTTTTTAGAATTAAAAAAACTCTAAAATTAGAGTTATTCTTCTTTATTATATTCATTTAATATTGCTGTTTCAATCATTTCTCTTCCTTCTTGAGAAATTGGATGAACAATATCTCTATAATCTCCTGAAGCTGTTTTTCTACTTGGCATTGCTACAAATAGACCATTATCACCAGATATAATTCTAATATCATGTATTGCGATTATATCATCTAATAATATTGAAGCAATTCCTTTCATTCTTGAGTTTTCTTTTTCAATTTTTTTAACATTTACTGTTGTAACCTTCATACAATCATCTCCTTCTTAGTATATGTTATAATCATTATATAATATATTTTTTGTTTTAGCAACTAATTTTTTGAAAATTTTGACAATTTAAAAAACAACTATAACTTATTTATTATAATTGTCTTTGTAATAACATCTGCATATGAAAATGATACATTTATATCATTTATTTGAGCAATAAAATTTCTTCTATGTATTTCCTTTATAACCCCTATTTCTTTTCTTTTTCTACTTCTTCCTTCATCGATTATAAACTCAACTGTTTTTCCTTTATAATCTTTAAGTTCATCTATAATATTTTGTATCATATTTCTCCTTTACTTTGGATATCCAACATACATACTTCCATACGATTTTATTCCGCCTATTCCATCTTTACCACATTTTGTTTTACCTAATATATCTATTATATCTAGTTCCTTTGTATTTTCTGTTTTTGAAATTGATATTGCTATTATAGCTGGATCTAATGCATGAATATTTACTCTTTTTGGACTTGATGCAAAATTTGCACCTGCTCTAATTAATTCTTCATAATTTGATTGACATGCACCTGCTATTATCTTAAGTTTGTCATAAGATTTTTCATAATTTCTAGCTACCCTAATTGCTTTTGCAAAATTATCACTATTTTTATATTTTTTCTGATTAGCATTTGTGCCTTTCTCTTTATAATATGCGTCATGTCCTGTAATTATTACAATATCTGGTTTTATATCATCCAAATATTTTCTTATATTTAAGTAAAGTGTATCTTCTTTTTCATATATACCATAGGCATTTATTCCTGCACTTTTGTAAAATTTTAGGCATCTTTGTAGATATTCATTATCCCCATCAATATGCAAAATTTTACCAGGTATATAAAAAAAATCGCTTCTATACTCTTTTTTTTCGTCATATAATTGATTCAAAAAATCTTCTTCTGTCTTTCTATCTTCATTAATTAAATCTTCTTTTTTTAAATCTTCTAATGTGCTATCAGCACATAATCTAACACTTAAACCAATTAAATAATAAATATCATTTTCTATTTTTTCTACTTTAAATAAAGTATCATTATTATATTTATTTCTTGATACTATATCACCTACATTTATCATAAATATCACCACACTATATTTTATGCAAAATAAAAAACGAAGTTCTTCACTTCATTTTATTACATATCATTATTTAGATAATTACTTATTTCAATAAATATATCTATAGACAAAGATTCTGCTCTGACATTTAAGTCTAAATTATGTTTATGTAAAACTTCATCTATTTTATCTAAATTATATTTTTTTAAATTGTTCTTAAGATTTTTTCTTTTATAAGTAAATGCATCTCTAACTATCTTAAAAAATAATTCTTCATTATCAACATTATATTTTTTATTTTTTCTTTTCATTTGTATAACAACACTATCTACATTTGGTTTTGGCACAAAAGAATTTCTTGATACATCTAGTAGTTTATTTATATCAAAATAGTAATTTAGAAATATTGTTAAAGAATTATATTCTTTTGTTCCAGGTTTAGCATTAAATCTATCGCCAACCTCTTTTTGTACCATAACAACTATTTTTGATACATCAATTTTATCACTTATTAACTTATTAATTATAGGTGTTGTTATATAATAAGGTAAATTTGAAATAACATATAAATCTGAATAATTATACTTTTCTAAATCATCTTTTATATTTCTTTGTAAAAAATCACAATATATTATCTCAACATTATTTTTGTCTTTAAATTTATCATCTAATATATTTTTTAAACTTTTATCTATTTCATAACCAATTATATTTTTAGCATATGGTTGCATTTTTAAAGTAAGTGCTCCTGCACCAACTCCTATTTCCATTACAAGTGTATCTTTTGTTATTTCACTTTTTGTAACTATATTATTTAAAATATTATCATCATTCAAAAAATTTTGACCATATTTTTTCTTAAATTTAAAATCATATTGATTTAGTATTTGTATATCTTTCATATTCTTCACCACTAATACCATTCACTAGACGCATATTTAGTATTTAAAGGTAATCCTGCTTTATAACTTCCATCTTTTATCTTTGTATAAAAATAATTAACATTTTTTGCCCATGATGTACTTGCAGCATATTTCTTTTGCATCTTATCTGGTGTATCTAATCCATATGCATAATAATTATTTGCTAAATTGTCTATATATCTTATAATACCTGCTTCTAAAGTATCAAATTCAATTGTTTTACCACCTGATCTCATTCCACCTACATTATTATATTTTGTAACCTCTTCTGATGCACCTCTATAAGTTTCATGTATAGATATTGCTGCTGCTAAATATGGATCAACACCTTTTTCAAGAGAATATGAAGCATATAATTTACCTTGTCCTGCTAACTTAAATTCAAATACTTCATTTAATCTATTAGCAATTTCTTCTATTTGTGCATTATTTTTTGATTCTTCATCCATTCTGTGTACTATAAGTTCTATTTCTTTTTTTTCTTTAGTTCTTTTTAATATTCTAGAAGTCTCTTCTTCGGTTTTATTAACATATAAAAAAACTAAGACAGCCAAAATTACTGATAAAACAAGGATAGATATATTACGAATTCTTTTCCTAACTTTTACCATTTTTAAGACCATCTTATACACCTTCTTAACTAGAATTTTATCATACTTATATATTCAAGTCAAACAATCTAAGTGCATTATTTGTAGTAAATTTTCTCGTTTCTTCATATGATAAATTTAATTCTTTTGCAATTTGTTCTATTATGTATTTTAAGTTTAATGATGTATTTTCTTCTCCCCTAAAAGGTTCTGGAGAAAGATATGGAGAATCTGTTTCTACAAGTAAATAATCTTTATTTATTTCTTTTACTATTTCTCTTTGATTTTTATTATTTTTAAATGTTATTGGTCCATCTATGCCTATATAAAATCCTAGTTTTACAAATTCCTTTGCCATTTCTTTACTTCCAGAATAACAATGTATACTACCTTTTAATTTTTTCTTTTTTAGTATGTCATAAACATCTTGAACTGCATCTCTGCTATGAACTATTACTGGCAAATTGTACTTTTCTGCTAAATTAAGTTGTGCAATAAATAATTCTTTTTGCTTTTCTTTGTTATTTTTAATCCAATGATAATCAAGGCCTATTTCTCCTATTGCAACTACATTGTTTTCTTTTATCTGATTTTCTAATAACAATAATTCTTCTTTACCTATTTTATCAACAACAGAATGATCATATCCAATAGCAGCATATACATTATCATATTTTTTTGATAATTCTATAACTTGCTTATTACTTTCTTTATCTATTCCATTTAATATAACTATTATATTATTTTCTTTACATTTTTGTAATATTTGCTCTGCATTTTTACATTCATTATAGTAGATATGACAATGTGTATCTATAATCACAAACAATCACCACCTAAAAAGATTATACCATATAACGATATAATCTTTAGTTAAATATATTAATATACAAGTATCTTACATATATAGTTATAAATATTATTGTATATATTGCATCTACAACTAGTTTATACTTTATAGTATTTATGATTAACATAGTTGTGATTAAAGTATAAATTGATAGAAAAATTATACTATTTTTATTGCTTTTTAATTTCATCTTTTTTCTCTCCCTTTTTATCAAACGCCTTATCATTATAACATAATATTTATAGCATTCGACATTTTCGACAAAAGTAGACAAAATTATGTATAGTTTGGCCATTTTTTTGACAATTATTTACATTTTACTTTTAATATAAGCTATTTCTTCTTGTGGATCTAATCGAACAAATATTGGTTCTCCTTTACTTACAACTTTATTTAAAGTAAAATCACGTTTATTATATATGTTTTCAAATTTTATATCATATTTATCATTACCTAATTGTTTTAATATTTCTTTTGATGTATTTTTCATAAATGGATAAATTAAAATAGCAATTTTTCTTAAACTTTCAACTAAATCACTCATAACTAATTTTAATTCATCTTCTTTTTTCTCTTTATATAAAACCCAAGGCATTGTTTCATCAATATACTTATTAGTTCTTGATATAATATTCCAAATATCTGATAAAGCAAAATTAAGATGTAAATCATCCATATGATTAATCATATCTTTTATATATTTATCAATATCGTTATTTAAACCTTGTGAAAGTTCATTACTATAATCTTTTGGATCTTTTACTTCACCATCAAAATATTTATTAATCATTCCTATTGTTCTATTTAACAAATTACCAAGATCATTACATAAATCATAATTATATCTATCAACAAATCCCTCAGGAGTAAATATACCATCTTGACCATAAGGTAACTCTCTAATTAAAAAGTATCTAACGGCATCAACACCATATCTATCCACAAGTGAATCTGGATATATAACATTTCCTTTTGATTTACTCATTTTTCCATCTTTCATCATAAACCATCCATGGGCATATATCTTCTTTGGTAATGGTAAATCAAGTGCGATTAGAAATATAGGCCAATATATTGCGTGAAATCTTATTATATCTTTACCTACTAATTGAACGTCTGCTGGCCAATATTTTTTAAATAAAGAATCATCATCTGACATATATCCTAATGATGTTATATAATTTGTTAGTGCATCTAGCCATACATAAACTACATGTTTTGGGTCACTTTTTACTTTAACTCCCCAATCAAAAGTTGTTCTTGTTACGCATAAATCTTCTAATCCAGGTTTAATAAAATTATTAATTATTTCGTTTTTTCTTGATATTGGTTCAATAAAATTTGGATTTTCATCATAGAATTTTAAAAGTTTATCCACATATTTTTTCATATTAAAGAAATATGCTTCTTCTTTCATCTTTTTAACTTCTCTTTGACAATCTGGACATTTGCCATCTATTAACTGAGACTCTGTCCAAAATGATTCACATGGAGTACAATATAGACCTTCATATTCTCCCTTATAAATATCATTGTTTTTCAAAAACTTTTCAAATATCTTCTCTACTTTTTCAGTATGTCTTTCTTCTGTAGTTCGAATAAAATCATCATAATCAACGTCTAATAGTTTCCATAATTTTTTTGCTTCTGTTGCTTTTTCATCAACATATTCTTGAGGTGTAACTCCGTTTTGCTTGGCAACACCCTCAATTTTTTGACCATGTTCATCTAAACCTGTTAACATTCTTGCATCATAACCATTTATTTTTTTATATGTTTTTAATACATCTGCAAAAATTGTTGTATAAGCTGTTCCAATATGAAATTTACCACTTGGATAATATATTGGAGTAGTTACATAAAATGTTTTATTCAATTTTATTTCCCCTTTCGGTAGAGCCAAATCCTCCAACTCTTTCCCCTGTTGCATTATCATCGTCTACAACATAATATTTCATAAATATAACTTGACCTATTACATCTCCTTTTTTTATTTCTACATCATGATCAAAGAAGTTATAATAAGCATACATAAAATGACCATCATTATCCGGATTATTATAATAATCTGCATCTATTATTCCAACACTATTAGCAAGTACTAATCCTTTTTTTCCTGGATTTGAACTTCTATTACAAAGCATATAAAATTCATCTGGTGGACAATATGCCTTTAAACCTGTTTTAACTAAAGTTGGTTTTTGCCCAGGTTTAAAGGCTGGTATAACACAGTCTTCTGCTGCTTCTACATCATATCCTGCAGAATTTTTTGTTTTCCTGATAGGCATATTTATATTTTTATCCTCAAATCCTTTTGCAATTTCAAAACCTCTTATTTTTTCCATAATAAATCCTCCAATAAATAGACTAATAATAAAAAAAGTCTAACCTCAATACTAATTTTAGCATATGTTAAACTTATTTTCAATTTATTCCATATAATTTATAAGAAGTTTATTTACAATATTTAATGAAATTTTATCAACATCACTAATCTCTTTATTACTAAGCATTATTAATAATCCTAATATATCACTATTCGCAATCATAGGAAGTATATAATAATTATTTTTAACATTAATATCTTGAGTTAAATTTATATTTTTCATATCATTTGATAATACAGAATTTCTTGAGTTAAGTATATTATCTAAGTATTCACTAATTTCTTTATTTAATAAATCAGTATTTTTATTTTCAGGACAAGCTATTATTTTTTCTCTATCTGTTATTATAACATTATTTCCAGTTATATCTTTTAATACGTTTATATAGTCTTTAAATATTTTATCCATATCATTCATGTTAGAAAATTTTTTTAAAATTATTTCATCGTTATTAATAAAAATTTCAAGAGATTCATTTTCTTTTATCTTTAATGTTTTTCTTATTTCTTTTGGTATAACTATTCTTCCTAAATCGTCTATTCTTCTAACTATCCCTGTTGATTTCATCATATCATCCTTTCGCCTAATTATATTTTGGAAAAAAGATGAATTTTTATACTACATTGAATCAATTTTTAATAGTAAATCAACTAGATAATAAATAAAATGTTTATCTAAATCTTTTAACATAAGTTTTATTGATAATCTATTATTTGAATAATTAAACTTAAATTTTGTTGAAATTTCTAATGAAGCCATAAATAATTTCTCTGTATCTATTTTTTCAAGTAATTTATTATCCATAAATAATTCAACAAATAAGTTTGTTTGTTTTACTTCTTTTATACCTAACTTTTTAGCTTGATTTTCAAATAATTTTGTATACATATATATATTTATTTCTTCATCTATCTTACCAAATCTATCTTCTATTTCTTGTTTTATTTCTTCTAATTTTTCATATGAATCTATTTCGTTAATCTTTTTATGTAATTCAATTTTAAGTGATTCTGATGGAGCATATTCAGTTTTTATATGTGTAGAAATATCAATTAAAGGTTTTTCTTCCTCTTTTATTTCTTCTTTTGTTTCTATCCCTTTTAATCTATTTACTTCTTCATTTAATAATTTAACATATAAATCATATCCAACAGTATCTATAAAACCTGCTTGTTTACTTCCTAAAATATCTCCAGCACCTCTTATAGAAAGATCTCTCATTGCGATTTGAAAACCACTACCAAGTTCTGTAAATTCTTTAATTGCATTTAGTCTTTTAACTGCTACTTCATTTAATACTTTATTTTTACTATACATTAAATAAGCATATGCAATTTTATTACTTCTTCCTACTCTTCCTCTTATTTGATAAAGTTGACTTAATCCAAACTTATCTGCATTATAAATTATAAGTGTATTAACATTTGGAATATCTATTCCTGTTTCAATTATTGTTGTACATAATAAAATATCAAATTCATTATTTATGAAACTCATCATTGTATCTTCTATTTGATTTTTAGTCATTTGTCCATGTGCAATTTTTATTTTTGCTTCTGGTACTAATTTTTGAAGTTCTGCTTGTTTTTCTTCAATATGTTCAACACTATTAAATAATATAAATATTTGTCCATTTCTAGACATTTCTTTATATATTGCTTCTTTAATTAGTTGACTATTTTCTTCTACTACATATGTTTGAACAGGATATCTATTTATTGGAGGTGTTTCTATTAAAGATAAATTTCTTATTCCAATTAATGACATTTGTAAGGTTCTTGGTATTGGTGTTGCACTTAATGTTAAAACATCTATTGTGCTTTTATATTCTTTTATCTTCTCTTTATGGCTTACCCCAAAACGTTGTTCCTCATCAATAATAAGTAATCCTAAATCTTTAAACTTAACATCATTACTTAATATTCTATGTGTACCAAATAATAAATCTATCTTTCCATCTTTTAATTTATCTAATATTTCTTTTGTTTCTTTTTTAGTAGTAAATCTATTTAATAATGCAATATTAACCCCAAAGTTATAAAATCTATCTAATGCATTTTTATATTGTTGACTAGATAATATTGTTGTTGGGCATAAATATGCAACTTGTTTCCCACTATTTATTGCTTTAAATATTGCTCTAAATGCAACTTCTGTTTTTCCATAACCAACATCTCCACATAATAACATATCCATTGGTGATGAATCTTCCATATTTTTTTTTATTCTATCTATTGCTACTAATTGATCTTTTGTTGGTTCATATCTAAATTCTGATTCAAACATTATTTGATCTTCATCATCTTTTTTAAATTTAAATCCCTTTTTTAATTTTCTTTCTGCAGAAACTCTAATAAGATCTCCTGCAATATCTTTTATTTTATTTCTAATTTTTAATTTTGTTTTTTGCCATTCTGAAGAACCAAGTTTATTTATTTTTGGAACTACACCTTCTTTTGAAGAATATTTACTAATTAATTCTATTTTTTCAACAGGAATATATAGTTTATCTTCTCCACTATATCTTATTTCTAAATAATCTTTTTCATTGCCATTTTTAGTAAGAGTTTTTATTCCAGAATATATACCAATTCCATGATTTGAATGAACAACATAATCACCTATATTTAAACTATCAATACTTTTAATTTTAGTACCATATTTAAATTTATTTTTATAATTTATATTTTTGTTTCTTGACTTAAATAGTTCATTTTCTGTTAAAACAATATAATTTTCAAATTCAAATCCCTCATCTAAATTCATTTGAATCATATTTACTCTGCCTGTCTTTAAATTATCTATATTTGTAAAAATACAAGAAACATTTAGATATTTTTCAAAATTTTTTAATTTTGTTTGATCTGATAGAGCAATTACTACTATTTTATTTTTTAGTAAACATAATTCTAGATAATCATTTAACATATTATAATTTGAATTAAATTTTTGAGAGTCTTTAGATTTAAAATCATATATTTTTTCTATGTTAGTATCCCTAATATCATTGTCTAACGTCATTAAATATATATTATTTTTATCATTATATATATCATAAAAATCATGCATATAATTTGTATCATATATACTATCTTTTTCTTTTGAATATTCAAATATTTCTTCTCTTAATCTTCTATAAGAATTTTTTAATTGATTATAGTCTTTATAAATAACTATAGGATTTTTTAAATATGAATAAATTGAATCTACTTCATTTACACAGATTGGTAAATATTTTTGACTATATTCAATATCTGGAATGTTTTTTTCATTTATAAATTCAGAAAAAGGATATATTATAAATGAATCTAAGTTTGAAAGAGATCTTTGTGATTCTACATCAAAATATCTTATAGAATCAATATAATCACCCCAAAATTCTATTCTAATTGGATTTTCTATAGTATTTGGAAATATATCTATTATATATCCTCTATTTGATACTTCACCAGTCTTTGATACTATTGATTTTGGTTCATATCCTAT
Source organism: uncultured Bacilli bacterium (assembly GCA_947629025.1). GTDB lineage: Bacteria > Bacillota_I > Bacilli_A > RF39 > UBA660 > CAG-433. The sequence goes on from CANRCC010000016.1 coordinate 17,180, forward strand.
TTCAATTAATTTTGAAAATAAATCTTCCTTTTTTATTTCTAAATTTTTAGAAATTTTTATATTACTATCTTTCCATAACTTTTTTGATGGAAGATATCTTAAGAAACCCATTAAGTTTGTAATAACAATATTCTTTTTATTATCATCACAAATTTCATTTAATGTGTTAAGTCTAATTGACTTTAATTCAGGTGATATTGCTAGTGCTTCACTTGTTAAAAAATCATCCATTGGAAATAAATAAGTATTATCATTAATTTTTGATAATGAAGAATAATACAAATTTGCTTCATATAATGAGTTAGTTACTATTAATATGTCATTATTTGATGATTCATAAACATTATCAACGAAAAAAGAGATTAACTGATTTGTTAACCCTGTAACACCAATATTTGAAATTTTGTCAGTTTTTAATTTTTCCTTAAAAATATTCATATTACCATCTCTTTTAATTATATTTATTCATTAATAAATCAAAATCCATTTCAAAATAATCATCTAAAATATTAATACATTTATTTATAGATTGATCAAGTATTTTTCTTTCTTCTTTATTTAATTTGCCAAGAACATATTCCTTAGTATCAACATTTTTATTATTTGATATACCAATTTTTAATCTTTTATAATTTTTTGTACCTAAATGAAGTTCAATATTTTTAATCCCATTATGTCCACCTGAAGAACTATTTTGTTTTAACTTTATTTTTCCTAGTTGTTGATCTAAATCATCTTGAATTATTAAAATATCATCTACATTTATTTTATAAAAGTCTACATACTTTCTTACTACTTCTCCAGATAAATTCATATACTTTTGTGGCTTTAAAAATATTACTTTTTCAGAATTTATATTCATTTGAGTATACATTCCATTAAACTTTGTTTTATCTATATTTATATTTTTTTCTTTAAGATAAGCATCAATAACATCAAAGCCTACATTATGTCTTGTTTTTTCATATTCTTTACCTGGATTTCCAAGACCTACTACTAATTTCATTTTTTACCTCCATGATATTTCATATATACAACGTTTTTTTCTAAAGAATGCAATTTTGCAACTTTTTTTATTGCATCTTTTTCAGATAAACCATTATCAATTAATTCTTTTATATGTTCCATAATATCTATATCATCATAATTATCTTGTTTTTGATTGCCTTCAACTATTATTACAAATTCACCTTTTGGATCTTCAATTTCTTTTAACACATCATCTGATGTTCCACGATATACTTCTTCATATTTTTTACTTATTTCTCTTGCAACACAAATTTTTCTATCTCCAAGTATATCTTTTATCATCTTAAGAGTTTCTTTAATCCTATAAGGTGATTCATAAAAAATCATAGTATACTTATTATCGACAAGTGATTTAAGTTCTTTACTTTTTTGAGATTTTTTATTATCTAGAAAGCCATAAAAAGTAAATTTATTTGGATTTAAGCCTGACATTACTAGTGCTGGTACAAATGCAGTTGCGCCTGGTAGTGCGATTACATTATAACCCATTTTAATTGCATTATATGCAGCTACATAACCTGGATCACTTATTGATGGTGTTCCTCGATCTGATACAAGAGCTACATTTTTACCATTCGATAACTCAACTATTATTTTGTCCTTAACTACATCCTCATTAAATTTATGGTATGAAATTAATTTTTTATTTATATCATAATATTTTAATAATTTTAATGTTTCTCTTGTGTCTTCAGAAAAAATTATATCACAACTTTTTAATAAATTAATGGATCTAATTGTTATATCTTCCATATTACCTATTGGAGTTGGTATTAAATATAAACTTGGTGTATTATTATAACTTTTTTGACTCATATTATCACTCCTAATTAAACATTGCTTTTATTTCTTCTAAATATTCTCCATCTTCATTATGTATATATAATGGTTTTAATATTTTTAAACCACTTTTACCATTTTTTGTTCCCTCTATTAAAACTATATTACTATTACTTTCACGTTTTGGAAAGACAAATTGAATTCTTTTTGGCTCTATATTATTATCTTTCATAGTAGTTATTATATCAATCAATCTATCAGTTCTGTGAACAATACATATTGAACCATTATTTTTTAATAGTTTTTTTGCAACAGAGAAAATGTCATTTAAATTAACTTTAATTTCATGTCTTGCAATGGACTTTATTATATCATCATTTCTTTTAGTATTTTCATTAATTTTAAAAAATGGTGGATTACATGTTATCAAATCAAATGTATCCGTTTCATATTTTTTTGGTAATTCCTTAATATCCATATTATATAATTTTATTTTTGATGATAAATTATTAATGTTAATAGTCTTAACAGCTAAATCATATATTTCTTTTTGTATTTCTACAGCTTCAATTGTCTTATCAGTTTTTTGACTTAAAATTAATGGAATAGGAATATTCCCTGTGCAAAAATCTATAATTCGTGAAGTTTTTTTATTTATTTGCGCAAAGTTAGCTAATAAAACAGAATCTAATGAAAAACTGAACCAATCTGTATTTTGAAATATTTTTATTTTATCGAAATTTAATAAATTATTAATTACTTCCATTTTCCAATTCAATTCTTTCATTAGATTGCGTTTCTATTGTATATTTATTATTTAGAGGATCTATTGAAACTACTTTTCCTTCCTTACCATCGTGTTTTATTATATCACCTATACTAGGAAAATCTTTTTTTAATTCACTATATGTATCATCTTCATATGATAAACAGCAAAGAAGTCTATTACATGATCCATTAATCTTACTTGGATTTAAAGCAATATTTTGATTTTTTGCCATATTTATAGTTATATTGTTAAAAGTATATAAATATGTAGAACAACACATTGGTCTTCCACAAGGTCCTAATCCTCCTATTTCTTTTGCTTTATCTCTTGGACCTATCTGTCTAAGTTCTATTCTAACTTTATATAACTTTGCTAATTCTTTAGCTAAATTTCTAAAATCAACTCTGTCTGATGCAATAAATGTAAAAAATAATTGTGTTCTTTCAAAAGTATAACTAACATCTATTAATTTCATATCAAGATTATATTTATCTATTAATTCATTACATTTATTAAAAGCAATTTTTGCATCTCTTATATTATTCAAATGATTTGTATAATCTTTCTTTGTTGATATTCTTATTACATTTTTTAATGGAAAATTTATTTTTTTTGAGTCAACGTTTATTACATCTGTTACAACTGTACCAAATTGAAGTCCTCTTTCTGTTTCAACAATTACTGTGATCTTTTTCTTTAACTTTAAACCATTACAATTAAAATAGTATTTCTTTCCATATTTTTTAAATGTTACTCCTACTATACTTACTAGATTTTCTTTCACTATACATCACCTAATCCTATAATTAATTTATCAAATAATAATTTAGTATTGATATTATAATTTATTTCATTTTTAAGTTCTTCCAAAATATAAATTTTTTTCATGATTTTATCTAATTCATTATCATTTGCAATTTCAATTATTTTTTCTTTTGAATCTTTAAAATATTTTATTTCATTTCCTATCTTAATATATAAGGCATCCATATAAAAATATATTAATATTCTAAAAAATAGTAATAATTCATTAGAATCATTATATTTGTCCCATAACAAATCATTTACTTTTATTAAACAATTTATTTTTTTATTTTCAATGCTTTCTATAAAATTAATACTATCATTTAGAATTTCTTCAAATCTATCATCATCAATATTAAAACCATTTAGCATATTATTTAATATATTACCATCTTCATTTATATCTGTTTTATTTAAATTAAATATTTGGCATCTAGATAATATTGTTGGCATTACATTATTTATATTATCTGTTAATAAAATTGCAATTATATCTGAAGATGGTTCTTCTAAAAATTTTAAAATTGAATTTGCTGATGAGGCATTTAGTTTATCACAGTTTGCTATAATGTAAACTATTTTTTTCCCAAGAACAGGTTTATTCATTGTACTTTTTTGTAATTCTAATAATTGCTCTTTCTTAATAAAATTACCATTTGGTCTAACTACTTTTAACTCTGGATATGTTTCATTATCAATTTCATTAAATATTTGTTCATCATGTTCATTAGGACAAATTATTTCCTTTGAAAATGATTTTGCATATTTTAATAAATAATTTATATCATTCCCTGAAAATAAATATGCTTGTACTATTTTATTATTATCTATTTCTCTTTTTAACAAAGTTGTTGAAATATATTGTTCTTTTAAATAACTATCAAGCATATTTAATCACCTCTACTATCTAAAGTTAAAAAAATAAAATAAAATCATTCCCACAAATCCACACGTGTCAAATAAAACCATAATCATAATTGTTATAATGTTTATAGGAATATTTAAGTTAAATGGTTGCGTTATTAAATTATATCCATATAAAATTAAAATACTTATTACTACTTTTTTTATAACTTTTAAAATAGATTTTAACATATTACTTGTCCACCTCTAATAAATAATATGTATATCTATTATTTTTATGAAACTTCTTTTCTGCCCTCCATTGCTCTTGCAATTGTCATAGGATCTAAGTATTCCATATCTGCACCTACAGGAATTCCTGCTGCTATTTTAGTTATAGAAACATCTAATCCTTCTAGCATCTTTTTTATATATAATGATGTTGTTTCACCTTCTACACTTGGATTTAATGCTAATATTACTTCTTTTATTTTTTCTTCTTTTATTCTATTTACTAATTCATTTATTTTTATATCTTCTGGATTTATACCGTTTAATGGTGATATTAGACCATCAAGTACATGATAAACACCATTAAATATTTTAGCTTTCTCAAATAATACTAAATTTTTAGCATTTTCTACAACACAAATAATTTCTTTATTTCTTGATTTATCTTTACAAATAAGACAAGTTTTATCTTCAGATAAATTATTACAGATTTCACACTTTTTAATGTTTGATTTTACTCTTTTTAGTGCATCTGAAAAAAAATCAACTTGTTCTTGTTCAAAAGTCAAAATTGCAAATGCTAATCTTTCTGCATTTTTTTCTCCTATTCCAGGTAGTAATTTAAAACATTCAATTAATTCTTCAAAACTTTTTGGATAATTCATATTAGAATAAACCTGGTATTCCTTGTCCGTATTTTGACAATCTTTTTTCTTTTTCTTTTTCTGCTTGTTCTAATGCATCATTTATTGCTAATACAGTCATATCTTCTAAGATTTCTAAATCTTCTAAAGTGATATTTGAATCATATTTTATACTTACTACCTTTTTTGCACCAGATACTTGTACTTCTACAAGAGGTTGCTTTGCTGAAAATGTCATTTTTGATACTTCTTCTTCCATTTTTTGCATTTCTTTTTGTAAATTTTGTGCTTTTTGCATTATTGCATTAATATTCATAATTATTCTCCTCCTATTTCAAGTAAATCCTCAAATTCATTATGAGAATTACTTTTATTATATAATGAATTTATTTTATTTAAAATATCTTTTTCATCTATATATAATATTTTTTCTTTATTTTTTATTTTTTCCACATATATAGGTCTTTTTTCAAGCCATTTTTTATTCATTAGAATACATACATTTACTTTCTTTGATAATATATTCTCAAATATTTTTTCTATTGACTCATAATTTTCATATAATTCATTTAAAAGATTCTCATTATCAATTTCTATTATAAGTCCATCTTTTGAACCTGCACATATTTTTGCCTCTTCTAAAAGATTAATAATTTTTAATTCATCTAAATTTGTAACATTATTTTCTAAATTTTTCAAAATTTGTTCATATTCTTTTAAAGAATTTTTATTTGCACTCATTAATATATTATTTATTCTTATATCCATTAATTCATCATATAAAGTATAATCTTTTTTATTTAGTTCTTTTTGTTCATTAACATTAGATTCTATTTTTTCTTTTATAGAATTATCAACTATTATTTTATTATCTTTTTTATTGTGAACATTTGTTTGATTATTTATTTTTTGTAAAATTTGTAAGATTGATAAGTCAAAAAAGATTTTTTTATCTTTAGAATTTTCCATTTCTGATATAGAATTATTAAAAATATAAATAATTTGCATCATTTCATCATTATCAATATTCTTGAAAATATCATTTGATTTTTCCATTTGTCTTTTTATTAATATATCTCTAAGAAATTTTATAATATCTTCACATATATAAACATAATTTTTTCCTTCATTATCTATAAGTGTTGAAAATTCAAAACATTCTTTTATATTATTTTTAATAATATTTTCAAGAAATTTTTCTATTTCATTTTCAGAAATTCTTCCATTTAATAAAATTACATCTTCTTTTGTTATTTTATTATCACAATATGAATTTAATTGATCTAACATTCCAATAGCATCTCTCATTCCACCATTTGAATCTAAAGCAATTAATTCTAAAGAATCAGAATCTACGTCAATATTTTCACAATCTGATATATATTTTAATCTTTCAACAATTATATTTTTTGGAATTGGTTTAAATTCAAAACTTTGACATCTTGAAACAATTGTTAAAGGAATTTTATGAGGTTCTGTTGTTGCTAATATAAAAATTACATGTTTTGGAGGTTCTTCAAGTGTTTTTAATAAAGCATTAAAAGCTTCTTTTGTTAACATGTGAACTTCATCAATTATATATACTTTATATTTAGAATATGTTGGTAATAATGTTACATGATTTTTTATTTCTCGTATTTCGTTTACTCCATTATTTGATGCAGCGTCCATTTCAATCACATCAATATTTTCATTACTATTATTGCTTAAACAAGGACTACATTTTTCACATGAAATCCCATCACTTAAATTTTCACAATTTATTGTTTTTGCAAAAATTTTTGCTATACTTGTTTTACCAGTACCCCTTGGTCCTATAAATAAATAAGCATGTGTTAATTTATTATTTTTTATTGAATTTTGTAATGTTTTTACAATAATATCTTGCCCATACACATCTGAAAATGTTTTTGGTCTATATTTTCTATATAATGCTTGATATTCCATATTTTTTCCTCCAAATACATTTATATTATAACATTTTTTTGATTAAGTTTGAATTATTTATTATTAATATTTATATGTTTCACGTGGAACATTATACTTTTTTTATTTATTATGTTTCACGTGGAACATTAATTTCTTATGTTTTGAAAAAAAGTTGTTAATGTTTTTGAAAAAAAACTTTTTTCATTATATAAATATTCAATTTTAGAATTTGACTGATTCATATTTTTTTGTTTTGAAAAATATATTACTTTTTTTATTCTACTTTTTTTAATTATTTCTTTACACATAGGACAAGGTTCTAATGTAGTATATAGTATGCAATTATCTAATCTCCAATTTTTTTTATATTTAATAGCATTATTTATAGCTAAAATTTCAGCATGACACATAAAATTATTATTTTTTTCTACTTTATTATAACCTTTTCCTATTATTTTATTATTTTCTATTATTAATGCTGCGACTGGAACTTCGTTTTTTTTTATTGCTTTATTTATTAATTTTTCTAATTCAGAATAAATTTTATTTTCATTCATATTTCCTCCAAAAAAAAGCACACACGAAAATTGAATGTTAAGGCTGCTATATTTCTATCCTGACCTGGTTCCAATATTTCCGTTGTGCAATTAAAATATACATTATTTACATAATTTTGTCAATAAATACTTTATATTTTTAATTTTTGTTCGTATTTTGTTCATAAAAATATTTCCCGGGAAATATTTTAAAAAAAATGAGACATTATTCTGTTGAAGTTGTAAGATAAAAGTGTACACAAAAAAAGTGTATGCTTTTATTTTTGATATAATTAAGATGAGGAGATGATA
>CANRCC010000017.1 GCA_947629025.1 uncultured Bacilli bacterium
AAACATTAAATACTATTATAAACACACTTATTGCAGTTTTTCTAAATAAAACGGAATTTCAAATAAAAATTAACGAAAAAAATATAAATATATAATTAAGACTATAAATATTTAATAATTTATGTTATAATTTTATAGTACTGAGGATGTGAAATATGAAAAAAATTATATTAATAATAGCTATATTTCTATTATCCGGATGTTCAATAGAATATAACCTAACGATAAATGAAGATTCTTCAATAAATGAGGAAATTTTAGCATCTGAACATACAAATAGATTAGAATCTTATACTAAACTTGAAAGTACACAAGCTTGTGAATATTTATACAATATGTTTAAAAGAGAAGATGAAGATATAAGTATAGATTGTAGTGAAAAAAATTCTATGACAAATGGAGTTGCTAGAACTATACATAATGATATAGAAGATTATGCTTCAAAATTTACAAGTGATATTATAAAAAATGTTGAGATATCTAAAAATGATGACGAAATAATATTGACTGCTGTTCAAAGTGAAAAACTTGGAGGAGATTCATCAACTTCATATTTATATGATAAAATAAATGTAAATATAAGTGTTCCTTTTAAGGTTGTAGAAAATAATGCAGATAAAGTATCAGATAATGTATATACATGGGTAATAGAAAAAAATAAAAAAGAAAAAACAATAAGAATTGTATATAAAGATAAAGAATTACCAAATCGCGCAAATATAACAATAAATAATAATAAATATAATCTAAGATATGAGTATTTTATTATAGGAGGTATTGCATTAGTAATATTAACTATTATAATATTTGTATTAGTAAAGGGAAAAAAGAATAATATTCTTTAGGAGGAATTATGAATTTAGAGAATTTTTTAACAATATTTAAAAAAATAATTGATATTTGTTTAGTATGGGTGATTTTATATTACATACTAAAAAATATTAGAAAAAATGTAAAATTTTCAATGCTATTTAAAGGAATTTTAATAATACTAATTATTAAATTACTAAGTGATTATTTTGGCTTAGTTACAATTGGTTTATTATTTGAATATATAATCGCTTGGGGACCTTTAGCAATAATTATAGTATTTCAACCTGAAATTAGAAATGTTATTGAACAATTAGGTAGAACTCAGCTTCTTGGTAGACATAAGACATTATCTGTTACTGAAAGAGAAAGACTTGTTTCAGAACTTGGTATTGCAGTTGATTACCTAAGAAAAAATAGAATTGGTGCTTTAATTGTAATAGAAAGAGATACAAGTTTATCTGAATATATAGAAAGAAGTAAAAAAATATATGCTGAAATATCAAATGAATTATTATGTGCAATATTTTTCCCAGATAATCCACTTCATGATGGTGGTGTAATTATACAAGGTGATAAAATTACATCAGCAGGAGCAGTATTCCCAACAACAGTTGATATGAAATTTAGTAAAAGATTAGGTACAAGACATAGAGCAGCAATTGGTATATCAGAAGAATCAGATTGTTTAGCTATAGTTGTATCAGAAGAAACGGGTAGAGTTTCATTAGCAATTGGTGGTAAATTAAATTATAATTTATCAACAGATGAACTTAAGTTAATGATATTAGATGAGTTAATGCCAAAATCAGAAACTTTTGTAACAGAGAGTTATGAGGAGGATGATATAGATGAAATTGATTAAAAGAATATTTAAGTTTTTTGATAAACATATTATCATACCTATTACTAAATTCTTTGTTTTTATAGGTGAAAAATTAAAAACTGCCGATAAACCATTAGAAATGGCATTAACTAAAAAGAGTAGTATGATAATTATTTCACTTGTTTTAGCACTCATAGTATTTTTTATAGTTGATACAAAAAGTACAACATTATTAGAGACAAATGCTGAAGTTATATATAATAGACCTGTAAAAGCTACATATAATGATGAAGAATATGTAATTGAAGGATTACCAGAAAAAGTAGATATTACACTAATAGGTACAAAGGCTAATTTATATCTAGCAAAACAATTACCAACTCAAGATGTAATAGTAGATTTAAGTGATTTGAAACCAGGAGTACATAAAGTAAATTTACGTTATAAACAGTCTATAACATCTGTTGAATATAAATTAGATCCATCAGTTGCAACTGTTGTAATAAGTTCAAAAAAATCAGAAACAAGAGATATAGAATCAGATATTGTAAATCTTAATAAGTTAGATTCAAAACTTGCTGTTAGTAGTGTTAAATTAGACTCAAATGAGGTAATTATTAAAGGAACAGAAGAAAATCTTGCTAAAGTATCAAAAATTAAAGCATTAGTAAATGTTAGTGAAATGATAGATCCAAAAGCAGGAACAAATTCACTTAAAGATGTTCCATTAGTTGCATACGATGAAGATGGAAAAGTAATGGATGTAGAAATGGTTCCAAGTACAGTAAATGCTACTATAGAAATAGAATCTCCAAGTAAAGATGTGCCTATTAAGGTAGTAACAACAGGTGATGTAGTATTTGGAAAAGCAATCAAAAATATAGTTACAAGTATAGATAGTGTTACTATATATGGTGATTCAAAAACACTTGATAAGACTGATGCAATAGAAGTAGAAGTAGATGTAAGTGATTTAAAAACAAATAAACAATATACTAAAACAATTAAGAAACCATCAGGTATAAGAGATATTTCTAATAAGACAGTAACGATAAATATAGAACTTGATGATGAAGCTACAACAGAACTTTCAGGAGTAAGATTAAGCTATATAAATCTTGGAAGTAATTATACTGTTCAAGCAACAGAACAAAGTAGTACAGAAATAATAGTTATATTAAAAGGTGTTGAATCTGTAATAAAAGAAATAGAACCTACATCTGTAGAAGCATATGTAGACTTAAAAGGACTAGGTGTAGGAGAACATGAGGTTGAAATAAAAGTTAAAGGAAATGATCCAAAAGTAAATTATTCGTCAAAAGTTAGAAAAACTACTATAAAAATCGCTGAAAAATAGCGATTTTTATTCATATTTATTGACAATATAAATAAAATTTAGTAAAATCATTACTGGTACATTTATAAAACCCCACATATATAAATTGGCTGTGGGAAGGCTAGTTTATAAAAAGAAAGGGAAGAAAAAAATGAAAACATTTATGGCAAAACCAGCCGACGTAAAACGTGATTGGTATGTTATAGATGCTACAGGGATAAGTTTAGGTCGTGTAGCAACTAAAGCAGCAAGTGTTTTACGTGGTAAACACAAAGCAACTTATACACCAAATGTAGATTGCGGAGATTACGTTATAATAATTAATGCAGAAAAAGTTAAACTTACAGGAAATAAACTTGAACAAAAGATGTATTATAATCATAGTGGATATACTGGTGGTTTAAGAGAAAGAAATGCAAAAGTAATGCTAGAAAAATATCCTGAAGAAATGATGGAAAGAGCTATTAAAGGAATGCTTCCTCATAATAGACTTGGTCGTAAAATGGGAAAGAAATTGTTTGTTTACAGAGGTTCTGAACATAAACATATGGCTCAACAACCAAAGAAAATGAAAGTAGACTAGGGAGGTAAATTATGGCAAGTAAAATTTATTATGGAACAGGTCGTCGTAAATCTTCAGTAGCAAGAGTTAGAATGGTATCTGGAAAAGGTAAAATTACAATAAATGGCAGAGATGTTAATGATTATTTACCTTTCGCTACATTAGTAATGGATTTAAAACAACCACTAGAAGCAACAAATACTGCAGATAAATTTGATATTACAGTAGATGTTAAAGGTGGAGGTTTCTCTGGACAAACAGGAGCAATTAGATTAGGAATAACAAAAGCATTATTAGAATATGATATTAATACAGATCCTTCTTCTGAAACTTCTTTTAGAAGAATATTAAAAGCAAAAGGATTTATAACTCGTGATTCAAGAATTAAAGAACGTAAGAAACCTGGATTAAAGAAAGCACGTAAAGCACCACAATTTTCAAAACGTTAAAAAAAGTCCATTTTTGGACTTTTTTTATTTCAATAAATTATATTTATTTATATACCCAATTACTATACCATTAGATACATAATATACTCTATTTTTAAAGTCTAATTTGTGATTATTTAAGAACTCTTTAGTATCTTTTATAATCTCATTTTGTTTTTGCAATTTTGTAGTAATGTCTTTAGCAAATTCATAATTATTGTCTAAATATAAATAAATATAATTATCATTAATTTTTTTATAACCATTAAACATTTATATCACCATTAATATAATGGACTATTAAAAAATTAATATTCAAAATATTTATTTTTTGTTTTATCATTACAATTTTTTCCACTTGAAAAAGATAAGTTTAAAAAATATTTATTTAGATATTCTATATTTTTATTCTCATATAATACTTTATCCACAGCACAAATTATATTATATGCTTCATCAAGTGCTTTATTATATAAATCTAAAAAAGAGTCATTATAAGTTTCATTTTTGTATCTTGGATGATTCCATTTTTTATGATTTAAATTAAGATAATAATTGTCATTATTTAAGTTTATATGATAAGAAATAGGGTATAATTTTTTACAACTTTTTGGTAGAAATTTATCAATAAATTTATAACATTTTAATTTTATTCCACTATAATCATATCTTAATAATTTATATAATTTTTTCATTATATTTAATGATTTAAAATAATATTTTCCAATATTTTTAACATCATAAGTTTCATAAAAAACATAATTAATCATCTCAATTAAATTTTTTGATGGTTTATTATAATTTAGGCAAAAATTAGAAAAATTATCTAATTTTTTTATATTTTTAATCATATAAAAATCAATATAAGTCTCTATTTCACTATGTTTAGAATTATATTTATAGGTTTCTTTTTTCTTTGACTTAAAGATGCCACTTTTATATGTTACATATGGATGAACAGTATGATCTAGTGAATAATGACATATATATCCATATAAAAATGATAATATTTCTATGTTATTTTCTAGATTATTATTTTTAATGTATGAAATTAAATTAATAAAGAATTTTTTTGTATTCTTTTTATGAAAATAACTTCCTTTTTTTCTAATATAATTACCTTTTTTTAAGTTTAGTGAATAATAAAAAAATAATATATCATGCCCTTGGGCAAAAGTTTTCATATTTTCTAAATAATTTTGAAAAATCTTTTGTTTTTTCTTATCAAATTTACTATATAAATCTTCTGCAAATATTGCATGAGTAAGAGTACCTGCCATTGTTATCACCCATTTAATTATAACACATTTGAATTTATTATAAAATAAGGGAAAAATATTGATTTTATATATCAAAAAATGGTATAATTATTACATATAATAGAGGCATAAAGGAAGATAAGTATGAAACTAAAAAATGTGCGCACAAAACTTAGTTTTATATTTGTAATGTTAATGATACCATTAACACTTTTTTGCGTTTATAAAAATACAAAAGCAGAAGCACTACCTGATATGGAAAACTTAAATATTACTAATGTAAAAAGTTTTGAAGCAGATGGTGATGCTGATGGTTGTGTACCAGGTAACATAATTGATGACAGTATGACAACAGGTAAAGGCTATAACTGGTATGGGGGTACTAAATTTTTATTAGAATATAATAAGGTGTCACACATAAAATCTATGGGTGTGTATACTACAGAAAACTGGGGATATTCTTTTAGAGAAGCAACAATATATTATTCAGAAGATGACTCACTTACTTTAGATAGTGATTTAAGTAATTTTAAATCAGTTAAAATTTCTACAGAGTCAGTGCAAACTTTAGAAGAACCAATAACAGCAAAAAGAGTTATGTTAATAAAAGATTATGTTAATGCTGTTTATGAATTTCAATGTTTTGGATATTTTGAAACTCCTTCGCCTGAATTATCAAACATATCAGTAAATGGAAAAAATATTGAAAATTTTGATCCTAACGTGTATGAATATGAAGTCACATTAGATGAATATGATGTAAGTTATAAAATAGATGCTACACCTGCTACTGATGATATTAGTGTTTTTGGTGAAACTATAGGTAAAATAGGTCAGAATGAAACAAAAACAGTGGATATACTTGTAAACAATGGATATGGTGAAACCAATATATATACCATAAAAATAACAAATCCACCAGTTGATAATAAAGTAAGCAAATTATCTGAACTAGAAATGGAAGGGTATGAAAAAGAATTAAATCCAGAATTTCATCCACTAAAAACTGAATATAATATAAAAATACCATATGGTGAAATAGATTTAAATATAATAACAAAAACATTTAATCCAGATGCAAATGTAACAATAGAAGGAAATAAATATATAAAAGAAGATAATGGGCAAATAATAATAAAAGTAACGTTACAAGATGTACCAGAAACAATATATAAAATAAACTATGAAAAAGAGCACGTGGAGGGTACGCCTATAACATTTGATTTTGAACCAAATAAACAAGAATTTATAGTGCCAGAAACTGGAAAATATAAAATAGAACTTTGGGGAGCTCAAGGAGGTAGTAATGTTTCTAGAAATGTACCTGGTGGGAAAGGAGCCTATACTAAAGGAGAAATAAACTTAGAAAAGGATAAAAAACTATATGTATATGTTGGAGAACACAGAACAGATAGAACAGCATCATTTAATGCAGGGTCAACATCTGCATATTATGGTGGCGGAGGAGCTACAGATATTCGTTTAGATGCAAATGAGAATGGTTTATGGAGTGATTTTGATTCATTAAAATCAAGAATAATGGTTGCTGCTGGTGGCGGAGGAGCAACAGATTATTATTCTCCAGTAAGTGGAGGAGCTGGTGGAACATTAATAGGATTACCGGGTAAAAATGATACTTATCCTGGACGTTCACTAACACCTCCAACAGGTGGAACCCAAATAGATGGTGGAACAACAACATCAGGAGGATATATGGGAAAATTTGGTATCGGAGGTAATGGACATTCTTCATGGGGATCAGCCGGAGGAGGCGGATATTATGGAGGAGCTGGAGGCTCATATATAGATAGTTCAGTAACTTCTGGTGCTGGTGGGTCATCATTCATATCTGGACATGAAGGATGTAATGCAATAAGTGAGACATCAACAGAAAATGAAATTACACATACTGGTGAAAATATACATTATAGTAAATTATATTTTAAGAAAACACAAATGCTTACTGGTGAAGAAGAAATGCCAACACATGATGGAACTGATGTAATGACGGGAAATGAAGGAAATGGATATGCAAAGATAACACCAATTGGAATTCAATCAGAAGATAATTATTTATCAGAATTATCAGTAGATTATGGAGAATTAAGTCCAGAATTTAATCCTATAATAGAAGAATATGATTTAAAATTAAATATGTATGATATGCATTTTACATTAACAGGAAAATTATCAGACAAAGAAGCAACAGTAACAGGTTTAGGTAGATATGTTGTAGAACCAGGTCAAGCAAAAACAATAAATGTAATGGTAACAAGTGAATCAGGTGATATAAGAACATACAAAATAAATGCGACAAGAGAATCACTAAATGAAGGAGAACATAATAGTAAATTATCAAAACTAGAAATAGATGGATATGAAAATGATTTAAATCCAGAATTTCATCCATTAGAAGAAACATATAATTTGGATATTTTACCAAATGAAATAGATTTAAATATAAAAACAGTTACTTTTGACAAAGAAGCAAGGGTAACAATACAAGATGATAAATATATAAAAGGTGATTCAGGCTCTGTTAAAATAATAGTAACGGCGCCTGAAGTTGATAATACAATATATACAATTAACTATAACAAAATAGGATTAAAAAGTGAAAATTCAGATAGGATTCAATTTGTAGAGAGTGTTTCAACTACTTTCGATTTTGAAGAAAATGAACAAGAATTTATTACTCCAGAATTTGGTAGATATAAGATAGAACTTTGGGGAGCATCAGGAAGCACTCACACATCTTGGGCAGGTAAAGGTGCATATACTTCAGGTAATATAGATTTAGAAGAAGGTCAAAAATTATATTTTTACGTGGGCCAATCATCAGATTCAACTAGTGCTACTTTTAATGGTGGTGGTTCTTGTAGTTCATCTTGTTCATCTGGAGGTGGAGCTACAGATGTAAGATTATCAAATGGGAACTGGAATGATTCATTATCACTATCTAGTAGAATAATGGTCGCAGCTGGTGGCGGAGGATATAACAGTTGGGCTTCTGGATATAAAGGCGGTTATGCAGGCGGTCTTATTGGAGAAAATGGTGCAGGAGATCAACAACCAACAGGAGGAACACAAACTGCAGGAGGTAAATCTTATTCTAATTCAGATAATAAAAATGGTAAATTTGGCTTAGGAGGTACCGGAGAAACTTATGGTGGTGGCGGTGGAAGCGGCTACTACGGAGGAGCTGGTGGTGCTAATAGCTCAACTGGTAATGGTGGAGCAGGAGGTTCATCATATATATCAGGGCATCAAGGAAGTGTAGCAATAACATCAGAAACAGATCAGACACCAAAGACTGGATGTACTGATGCGACAAAAGATATAACTTGTTCATATCATTATAGTAATTTAATTTTTACTGATACAATTATGAAATCCGGAAATGAAGAAATGCCAACACATGATGAATCTGATGTAATGACAGGAAATTTAGGAAATGGATATGCAAAAATAACATCTCTTGTAGTTCCTTCAAAAGATAATTATTTAACAAATTTGTCATCAGATTATGGAAAATTGAGTCCAGAATTTAATCCAACAACAGAAGTGTATAATTTAAATTTAAATATGTATGATATGCATTTTACACTAACAGGAGAATTATCAGATGAAAAATCAAGTGTGACAGGATTAGGTAGATATGTTGTAGAACCTGGGCAAACAAAAGAGATAATAATAACAGTAATGAGTGAATCAGGAGATATAAGAACGTACACTGTAAATGCAACAAGAGAATCATTAAAGGATGGAGAACATAATAGTAAGTTATCAAAATTAGAAATAGAAGGACATACAGGATTATTGCAACCAGAATTTCATCCGTTAGAAGAAACATATAGCATAAACATACCAAAAGATGAGATGGGATTAAATATAATAACAGATACATTTGATAAAGACGCAACAGTAACAATCAAAGGCCATCAATATATGAAAGATGATTCTGGAAAAGTAACAATAACAGTAACATCACCAGGTGTGTCAGAAACAGTGTATACAATAAATTATGAGAAAACGCTACCACTAAACGATATAGTTTCTTGGGTAGCAAATGCACCAAGTAAAGATGGAAAATATGATATAACAATATCAGGAAAAACAGATTCTGAAGGTGAAATAGAAACAATAACATATCCAGTAGAGTTAATAAATTATTATGGCGATAAGACATATACATTGGAAGATGCAGATGAAAATGGACTAGTAAAATTAGGAAATGATTCAGACGAATATAGAATGTTAATAGTAAAATATCATAATGATTTAACAATAGAAGAAGGAGTAACATTAACAGCAAACACACATACAACAAATCAAAATAATAAAGATTATGAATTAACATATAAAAAAGGAATGTTTGTCTATGTAGAAGGAACACTAACAAATAAAGGAACAATAAGTATGACAGCAAGAGGAACACATAATATAGAAGGAGAGAATGTATACTTATTACAAAATGAAGATGGTACATTTGAGTATGTACCAAAAGTTGGTGGAGAAGGTGGACAAGGATCAACAAGTAATGGAGACCATGGAATAGATGGAGAAAATGGACAAGATGGAATAGGAAGACAAACAGGTGGAGGCGGAGCAGGAGCCAACACATATTCAACATATAATTCAGGATCAACAATGGGAGGAGCCGGAAGTGCAGGGACATCATACTCTGGAGGAGCCGGAGGAGGAAGTTCAAATCATGGATGGCATGCACAAAGTAATGCACAAGGTACAATAGGTGGAAGTTGTTATGGAGTAAATGGTGGTAATATATGCCAAACAGGAGTAGGAACATTAACTGGAGTGGTACTAGGTAGTGGTACTGAACAAGAAAACTTGGGAACAGGTGGATTACTTGTAATATACTCAGATAGTTTAAAAAATAAAGGAATAATAGAATCAAATGGTATAGATTCTTTTGATACTGAAGTTGGATATCAAACATTTGGAGGAGCATCAGGAGGAGGATCAATAAATTTATTCTATAACAAATTAATAGAAGAAGGAACTATTCATGCGAATGGTGGATTAGGTAAACAAGGATTTGTGATGACACCATATAGAAGTGCAAAATCAGGAAATGGTGGGAATGGAAATATATCAACAAAACAAGCAATTCCTATAACAATAACAGAAGATAATTATTTATCAGAATTATCAGTAGATCATGGAAAACTAAGTCCAGAATTTGATCCAACAATAAATGAATATACACTAACATTAGATAAATATGATATATATTTCAATATAAATGGAAAAACATCAGACGAGAATGCAGAAGTGACAGGTTTAGGTAAATATGTAATAAAGTCAGGAGAAACACAACAAATAGATATAATAGTAACAGGTAAATTTGGTAATATAAGAACATACACTATAAAAGCAACAAGAGAAGGATTACCAGAAGGAGAACATTCAACAAAACTATCAAAACTAGAAATAGAAGGATATGAAACTGAATTAAATCCAGAATTTCATCCATTAACAAATGAATATAATATAAAAATTCCATATGGGGAAATAGATTTAAATATAATAACCGAAACATTTGATAAAGAGGCTGAAGTAACAATACAAGGAGATAAATATATAAAAAATAATGCAGGAACAATAACAATAAAAGTAACAGAACCAAATTCTACACCAACAACATATACAATAAATTATACAAAGGAAACCCCATTAGATGAGGTCAAGAAAAACTATATATATGAATATAGTGGAAATTATCAACAATTTATTGCACCAGTAACAGGAAATTATAAAATACAATTATGGGGAGCCCAAGGTGGTAAATTTTTATATAATGGTAATGCTAATTCACTAGGTGGATATGGTGCATATACAGAAGGTGATATTAGATTAAAACAAGGAACAAAATTGTATGTATTTGTTGGACAAAAAGGGAATACGGGAGTAAAAGGCAAAATCACACCAGGAGGATACAATGGTGGAGGTAGTAGTGAATATGATCACCGTGATGATGAAGCAGGAGGTAGTGGCGGTGGTGCCACAGATGTTCGCTTAAATATAGATGAAGTTGGAAATTGGGATAATTTTGAATCATTAAAAAGTCGTATAATGGTCGCTGCTGGAGGCGGTGGTGGATCAGATAATGACCTTGTTGGAGGAGCTGGAGGAGGACTTGAAAGTTCACCAACAGCTTTTGCAGCAGGTGCAACTCAAACATCAGGTTATGAATTTGGAATAGGTCAAAATGGTTCATATAGATATTCTAATACACCTGAATCAGGCGCAGGTGGAGGATATTATGGTGGATTTGCAATGAGTTCATCAGGTACTTATAGTGCTAATGGTTCTGGGGGATCATCATATATATCAGGACATAATGGTTGCATAGCAATAGAAGGAACATCAACAAAAGATTTTATCAGTCATAAAAATGATAGTATTCATTATAGTGGATTGTATTTCACAGATACCAAAATGATAGATGGTGAAGGTTATGAATGGACAACAGAAAAAGGAGAAGAAGTAGTTAATCAACCAACACATAGTGAAGTAGAAACACAAGTAGGAAATCAAGAAGATGGATATGCAAAAATTACTCCAACATTATTATCAGATGATAATTATTTATCAAGTTTATCATCAGATTATGGAAAATTAAATCCAAATTTTAATCCTCTAGTACAAGAATATGACCTAAAATTAGGTATGTATGATATGAACTTTACATTAACAGGAGAATTATCGGATAAAGATGCAAGTGTAACAGGGTTAGAAAAATATGACATTGAATTTGGAGAAACAAAACAAGTAGTAGTATCAGTAACAAGTGAGTCAGGAGATGTAAGAACATATACTATAAATGCAACAAGAGAAGAATTACCAGAAGGAACACATTCATCAAAATTATCAAAATTAGAAATAGAAGAATATGAAACTGACTTAAATCCAGAATTTTATCCGTTAGAATATAATTACAATGTATATATTAGAAGTGGAGAGATAGATTTAAATATAACAACAGAAACATTTGATAAAGATGCCGAAGTAACAATAAAAGGAAATAGATATATAAATGGTAAGTCTGGAATTGTTACAATAACAGTAACGGCGCCTAGTGAAGAAGACACAACATATATAATAAACTATACAAAGGTAGAACTAGATTCACAATATGAATTTAATTATGAAGGAAAATATCATGAATTTATTGTACCAGTAACAGGAAAGTATAAAATAGAACTTTGGGGAGCTCAAGGAGGCTCTGGAAGATATGATTGGAGTACATTAAGGAAAGGTGGTCTTGGAGGATACACAAGTGGGTACATAAATTTAGCTCAATTAACAAAATTATATATATATGTAGGTCAAAAAGGTGGAGATGGTGGAATTGCGTATGACGGAACTACATCTAAATATGATGGAGGTTTAGGTGGTTATAATGGAGGTCAAAAAGGTGGAGACGATCTTAACCACGATTCTCAACCAGATCCTGCTGGTGGTTCAGGAGGAGCTACAGATGTGCGCTTAAATATAAATGAAACAGGAGATTGGGATAATTTTGAATCATTAAAAAGTCGTATAATGGTCGCTGCCGGCGGCGGTGGTGGTGCTTATAATAAGGTAGGATATCCAGGTGGAAGATCAACATTTGATACAAATGTATATAAATTTGGTATAGGAGAGGCTGGATTAACTTTTGATAGTGGGTCTGGAGCCGGAGGGAGCGGATACTATGGTGGAACTGCTGGAAATTTGGAAGGTTCCGCAGGATATGGAGGAACATCATATATATCAGGTCATGAAGGAAGTAATTCTATAGATAAAAATTCAACCGAAGAAGAGATAAAACATACAGGAGATAGTATTCACTATAGTGGATTATATTTCACAGATACCCAAATGATAGATGGTGATGGTTATGAATGGACAACAGAAAAAGGAGAAGTAGCCGTTAATCAACCAACACATACAGAAGAAGACGAAACACAAATAGGAAATGAAGGAGACGGATATGCAAGAATAACACCAGAAAAGATGTTATCAAAAGATAATTACTTAAAAAGTTTATCGTCAGATCATGGAAAATTAAGTCCAGAGTTTGATCCAACAATAGGAGAATATGACTTAAATCTTAGTATATATGATATACATTTTACATTAAAAGGAGAATTATCAGATGAAAAAGCAAATGTTATTGGTTTGGGAAAATATGTTGTAGAACTTGGTCAAACAGAAAAAATAACAATAACAGTAACAAGTGAATCAGGAGATATAAGAACGTATACTATAAATGCAACAAGAGAAGAATTACCAGAGGGAACACATTCATCAAAATTATCAAAACTAGAAATAGAAGGATATGAAACAGATTTAGATCCAGAATTTCATCCATTAGAAGAAACATATAATGTAGATATTCTATCAAACGAAATAGATTTAAATATAACAACAGAAACATTTGATAAAGATGCCGAAGTAACAATAGAAGGAAATAGATATATAAAAGGCGATTCTGGAAGCATTACAATAACAGTAACTGCACCTAATGAAGAACCTACAACATACACAATTAACTATAAAAAGATAGAGTTAGACTCTAAATATGAATTTACTTATAAAGGAAAGTATCAAGAGTTTATTGCACCAACAACAGGGATATATAAAATAGAGCTTTGGGGAGCTCAAGGAGGTTCTGGAAGAGCTAACTGGAATACATTAATGAAAGGTGGTCGTGGTGGATATACAAGTGGATACATAAATTTAGCTCAATCAACAAAATTATATATATATGTAGGTCAAAAAGGTAAAGATGGCGGAATCACGTCTAAATATGATGGAGGTTTAGGTGGTTATAATGGAGGCCAAAAAGGTGGAGATGATAGTAATCACGATAATGACCCAGATCCTGGAGGTGGTTCAGGGGGAGCTACAGATGTTCGCTTAGACATAAATGAAACAGGAGATTGGGATAATTTTTACTCATTAAAAAGTCGTATAATGGTCGCTGCCGGAGGTGGCGGTGGTGCTTATGAGAGAGAAGGATATCCAGGTGGAAGATCAACCTTTGATACAAATGTATATGAATTTGGAAAAGGAGAAGCTGGTTTATTATTCCAAGGTGGCTCTGGTGCCGGAGGTGGCGGATATTATGGTGGAAGTTCTGGAAAATCAGATAGTTCTGCAGGATATGGAGGGACATCATATATATCAGGTCACGAAGGAAGTAATTCTATAGATAAGGAGTCAACAGAAGAAGAGATAACACATACTGGTAATAGCGTTCACTATAGTGAATTATATTTCACAGATACAAAAATGATAGATGGTGATGGTTACGAATGGACAACAGAAAGAGGAAGTTTAGTTAATCAACCAACACATACAGAAGAAGAAGGAACACAAATAGGAAATGAAGGAGACGGATACGCAAAAATCACACCAGAGAAGATCCTATCAAGAGATAACTACTTAGTATATTTAGCAACTGATAAAGGAGAATTAAGTCCAAAATTTGATACACTAATAGAAGAATATGAATTAGAATTAGGAGTAGACGAAACAGAGATAGAAATAACTGCAAGACCATCAGATGATGGAGCAAGAATAGATGGACTAGGGAAGAAAAAAGTACCAGGAGGAGAAACAACATTTGAGGTAACAGTAACAAGTGAATCAGGAGAAATAAGAATATATAAAATAAAGACAAAAAGAGAAAAGAGTAGTGAAAGTAGAGCAAGAAATATAACAATTACAGGATTAATGCCAAGTGTATGTGAAGGATATGAGGGGTACTGTGAATTAGACCAAGAATTTGATGAAGATACAGACACATATTATATGACAGTACCAAGTGGAATAAGAGATTTAGAGTTTACAGTAGATAAGAAACATGAATATGAAGAAGTAATAGGAGATGGAGTAACAAGATTAAATGGAGGAGACAATGTAGTAACAATAGAGATAACAAGTGAAGATGGAAAGAATAGAACAGTATATAAATATGAGATAACAAGAGATATGACAGGAAATAACTACATAGATAAATTAGAGGTAGTAAAACCAAGCATAGACATAGGCTTCAACTATTTAATCACAGAGTACGCATTCAAAGTAGAAAATAGTGTAACAGAGATAGAATTAAAAGTAGAATTAGATGATCCAAGAGCAACTTTCGAAATAAAAGGAGATAAAGATTTAAAAGTAGGAAATAACATAGTAGAGATAGAAGTAACCGCAGCAAATAAAGAGGTAAGAAGTTATATACTAACAGTATATAGAATGACAAATGGGAATGCATTATTAGATAAATTAGAGGTAAGAAATAACGAAGAGAAATATATATTAAGTCCAGAATTCGAAGATATACAAACAGAATATACATTAAATGTAGGAAATGAAGTAGAAAGAGTACAGATAGATGCGATAGCGCAAGCAGAAACAACAAATGTAACAATGGAAGGGACAACAAACAAACTAGAAGTAAGAGATAAAGTAAAAGAATTAAGGACAGGAATAAATGAAGTAAAAGTAGTAACAACCGCAGAAGATGGAAGCACAGAAACATATACAATAATGATAACAAGAGAGAAATCATCAAATAATTATCTAAGTGAATTAAGAGCAGAAGAGAAAGAATTTAATGAACCATTTGAAAGAGAAAGAGAAAATTACACAGTACAAGTAGATCCATATACGAAGAAATTAACATTAAGTTATACACCAGAAAAAGACACATCAAAAGTAAGAGTAGAGGGAAATGAGAATTTCAAAATAGGAGAGAACGTAGTAAGAGTAATAGTAACGGCAGAAAATAAAGAAGAAAGAGAATACATAATAGTAGTAACAAAAGAAGGATCAGATAATAATTATTTAAAAACACTAGGAATAAAAGAAGTAGCATTAAATCCAGGATTTGATAAAGATTTAGAAAATTACGAAATAACAGTACCAAATGAGATAGAAAGTATAACAGTAGAGGGAGAAAAAGACGATGAACTATCAAGCGTAATAGGACTAGGAAGATATACACTAGCAAGCGGAGAAAATGAGATACAAGTAGTAGTAACAAGTGAGACAGGAAAACAAAGAATATATAAAATAAAAGTGTATAGAGAATATAATAGTGACGCACTGTTAAGTAATATAGAGATAAATAAAGGAGAATTAACGCCAGGATTTAGTAGTGAAATAAAAGAATATACAGTAAACTTAGAAGAAACAGAAGAAGAGATACAAGTAACAGGATACGCAAGAAGTAAGACAACACAAGTAACAGGAAATGGAAAATACACGCTAAACTATGGAGAAAATAAGATAATATTAAGGACAAAAGCAGAAGATGGAATAGCGCAAGAAGAGTATGTAATAAGAGTAATAAGAGATGAGGGAGATAATGCGAATTTGTCATTCTTAATATTAAAAGAGGGAATAATAGAACCAAAATTTGACCCAATGAGATTAGAGTATACAGCAAAAGTACCAAATGACATAACAAAATTAAATGTAATCGCAGAGCCAGAAAAGATAGCGTCAAAGGTAAATATAACAGGAACAGAAATAGGAGAAGCAAACGAAGCAGAAATAAACATAATAGTAACGGCAGATAATGGAGAGGTAAAGACATATAAAATAAGAGTAACAAAACAAGAAGAAGCAGAAAATAACTTAGACTTAAAGACATTAGATGTAACAAGCTGTAATATAGTGTATGAAAAAGGGACACAATACTACGAATGTGAAGTAGAATATGAAGTAGAGAAAGTAATAGCAAGCGCAAGCGCAGAAGATGAAACAAATGAAGTAACAGGAACAGGAGATTACAACTTAAAACAAGGAAAAAATGTAATAGAGATAAGAGTAAAAAATACAAAAGGAATAGAGAAAGACTATCAAGTAGTAGTAACAAGAAAAGAAAGTACAGAGACAAGATTAAAGAAAATAGAGGTAAAAAATCATACACTAAATGAGGTATACGATAAAGATAAAGAAGACTATAGCTTAACAACAAAAGAAGAGAATCTAGAGATAATAATAGAGAAAATGCATGAAGATCAAAGTATAGAGATTCAAGGAAATGAAGGATTAACACTAGGAGAAAATGAGATAACGATAACAGTAACAAGTGCGGATAAAAAGCATACAAAAACGTATAAAATAGAAGTAACGAAAGAAAAATCAGAGAATAACTATTTAAAGAGTTTAGAGATAGAGGGAGAGAAAATAACACCAAACTTTGAAAAAGGAATACAAGAATATAGACTAACAGTAGAAAACGAAGTAAATAGTGTAATAATAAAAGCAGAAGCAGAGAGTATGTACGCACAAGTAACAGGAAAAGGAATGAGAAGCCTAGTAAAAGGAGAAAACGAGTTAAAAGTAGAAGTAACAAGTGAAAGTGGAGAAACAAGAGAATATAAAATAATAGTAACAAGATTAGGGTCAAGAAATAATAACTTAAGTAGTCTAGGGGTAAAAAATCATGAAATAAGCCCAGAGTTTACAAGTGAGAAAACAGAATATAGTTTAGAAGTAGAATATGAAGAAGAAATAATAGAGGTAGAAGCACAGGCAGAAGAAGAAAATGCGAAGATAACAGGAATAGGAGAAGTAAAACTAAAAAGAGGAAAGAATGAAATAAACGTAGTAGTAACAGCAGACCATGGAGAAGTAAAGACATATAGAATAATAGTAACAAGAAAGAATCCAGTAACATCATTATTAGAGAATATAGAAGTAAAGAATTATTATCTAGATAAAGAGTTTGAAAGTAATACATTAGAGTATACAGTAGTAGTAGATAATGAGGTAACAGAGTTAGAATTAATAATAAGTAAATTAGATCCAGAAAGTACATATGTAATAGAAGGAAATAATGACTTTAAAGTAGGATTAAATGAAGTAAGAATAATATCAACAAGTAGTGATAAAAAGAGTCAAACGACATATAAACTACAAGTAAATAGACAAAGTTATAGTAATACATATTTAAGAAGTCTAACAGTAAGTGAGGGGAAATTAAATCCAGAATTTAAGAAAGAAGAATTAAGGTACGAAGTAGAAGTAGGAAACGAGATAGAAAGAATAACAATACAAGCAGCAGCAGAGATAATAACAAGTGAGGTAATAGGAACAGGAGAAAAAGAATTAAAAGTAGGAGATAATCTATATAAGATAGTAGTAAGAAGTAAAGGCGGAATAACAAGGACCTACACAGTAGTAGTAAGAAGAAGAGCAAGTAAAAACACAAGAATAAGAAGTATAACATCAAATATAGGAACTCTAAAGCAGTTAAGTGAAGACTCATATGAGTTAACAG
Organism: uncultured Bacilli bacterium; assembly: GCA_947629025.1. GTDB lineage: Bacteria > Bacillota_I > Bacilli_A > RF39 > UBA660 > CAG-433. Next base: position 18,525 of record CANRCC010000017.1, read on the forward strand.
TACCAAATAATATAACAAGAGTAACAAAAGATAACTTTACAGTAATAACAGAAGATGTAAATGCGACAGTAGAGAAACAAGAATCAATAGATATAACAGAAGAAGAAAATAGATATATAATAAGAGTAATAAGCGCAGATAAGAGTGAAGAAAAGACATATATAATATATATAAAACATGAGTTATCAAACGACTCAAGATTAAAGGTACTAGAAACAAATATAGGAGAACTAAGCCCAGAGTTCGATAAAGATGAATATACATATACACTTTCAGTATTTGATACAGATGAAGAAGTAGAAATAAGAGTAGAATTAAATGATGAAAGAAGTACATTAATAACACAAAATTTAACATACGAACTAAAAAATAAAGAAACACAAATAAGAATAACAGTACAAGCAGAAGATGGAAGTACATCAGTATATGAAATAACAGTAAAGAAAGATAAGACAAGAGAGAAGAATTTAAAAGATGTAAGCTTAACAGGAATAAAAGATGTATGTGAAAAATGTGAAATAGAAGAATTTGAGGAGACAAAATACGAATATGAAATAACAGTACCATATGAAGTAGAAGAGATAGGATTTAATATAGAAAAGAAACATGAAGGACAAAAAGTAAAGATATATAAAGAAGAAATAGAAGTAGAGAAATATACACTAGATGTAGGAATAAATAACTATAAAATAGAAGTAACAAATAGTGTATCAGAGAAGATAGAGTATGTATATAAAATAACAAGATTAGAGTCAACAAATAATTACCTAAAGAGTTTAAGATTAATAAGTCCAGAAAAAGAAATAGAAGACTTTGAAAGAGAAAGAACAGAATATAGTGTACAAATACCATATGACTATGACAAAGTAGAAATAGAAGCGATACCAGAAGATGAAAAGAATGCGAAAGTAGACATAAATGGAACTACATATTTACTAGAGGGAAATAATGATGTAACAATAAAAGTAAAGAGTCAATCAGGAGAAGTAAGAGAATATATAATACATGTATTAAGGACACCATTTGCGAATAATCTACTAAAGACATTAACAGTAACAAGTGGAGATATATATACATTAACGCCAAAATTCACACCAGGAATAACAGAGTATACATTAACAGTACCAAGTGTAATAACAAAGATAGATATAGAAGCATTACCGGAATTAGAGACAACAAGAATAGAGGGAGACGGAGAAAGAGAGTTAAAAATAGGAGTAAATGAGATAGAGATAAAGGCGATAAGTGAAGAGGGAGAAGAAAGAATATATAGAATAAGAATAACAAGAGAATCAAGTAAGAATGTATATTTAAAGACACTAGAAGTTAATAATGGAGTAATGGAAGAAGAGTTTAAGAAAGAACAAACAATATATACAGTAGATATAGCAAATACAGAAGAAGCATTAGAATTAGTAGCATTACCAGAAGATGAGAATGCGAAAGTAGAGATAATAGGAAATAAAGGGTTGATGTATGGAGAAAACATAGTAAAAATAAAAGTAACATCAGCAGACTTAAGTGCATCAAAGACATATGTATTAACAGTAAATAAAGAGGGAGATCCAAATAATAATCTATTAGAGTTATATGTAGATAAACAGATGGTAGAGGGATTTGAAGAAGAAAAACTAGAATATAGTATGACAGTAGAGAATGACAAAGATAGTGTAGTAGTAGATGCGAAAGCACAAAGTAAGTATGCGGCGATAAGAGGATTAGGAACACACTCATTAGAAGAGGGAGAAAATGAAATAGAAGTAGTAGTAACGTCGCAAAAAGGAACTCTTAAAACATATAAGATAAAAATATATAGGAAACATAATAACTATCTAAGAGAAATAGTAACAGATAGAGGAGAAGTAGTACCAGAGTTTAAAAGAGATGTATACGAATATGAAATAGAAGTAGAAAATAAAATAAAAGATATAACGATAATAGGATTAGCAGAGAAAGCAGAAGCGATAGTAGAAGGAAATGGAAAATACGACTTAGAAGTAGGAGAGACAATAATAACAATAGGAGTAACAAACCAAGAAGAGAAAAGAGAATATAGAGTAAAAGTAACAAGAAAAGGATCAGATAATACATATTTAAAATATCTAACAGTAGCAGAAGGAGTAATAGAACCAGAATTTGAGAAAGAGACAGAAGAATATACAGTATATATACCAGATGATAAGAAGAAATTAACGTTAGATTATGAGCCAGAAGATGAGACAAGCATAGTAGAAGAGATAGGAAATGAAGAGACAGAAGAAAGAGAAAAAGAAGTAATAATAAAAGTAACATCAACAAGTAAGAAGACAAGGGAGTACCATTTACATGTAATAAGAGAAGACGCAGCGATATTTAGTAATAGACTATTAGAGTTAACAGTAGATAAAGGAACATTGTCACCAAGATTTGACCCAGATATAAGTGAATATGCAGTAACAGTATCAGGTGATGAAGAAGAGATAAAAGTAAATGTAGTAAGAGAGAGTCTAGAATCGAAAGTAGAAGGAGTAGGGACACATAGATTAGAGTTAGGAAGAAATGTAATCCAAGTAAAAGTAACAAGTAAAGATAAGAAAACAAGGATATATACAATAATAGTATATAGAGAGTTATCAAGTGACGCTAGATTAAAGGAATTAGAGTTTAATGAAGGAAGTATAAGTCCAACATTTAATAAAAATGTATATAAATATACATTATATGCAGAGGGAGATAATGAATTTGCGACAATAAAGAAAATAGAAACGCAAGAGAAACTAGCGACATATGAGATAAAAGGAGAAACAAGGATAGAGACAGGAAATGTAATAGAGATAGAAGTAACGAGTCCCGATAAAAAAGTAAAGAAGACATATAGAGTAACAATAGAGAAGATAAAATCAAGTAATGCAGATTTAATAGACTTAAGAAGTAATGTAGGAGAGTTAGTCCCAGAATTTGAAAAAGGAATAAAGAAATACGAAATAGAAGTAGGAGAAGAAGTAAATAGTATAATAATAAGTGCGACAGCAGAGAGTAAGAAAGCAACAGTAAGAGGAGACGGGCTATATAAACTAGAAAAAGGAGAGAACTATGTAAACGTAGTAGTAACAGCAGAGAATGGGACAACGAATGTATATAGTATAAAGATAACAAGAAAGAAATCAGAAAAGAATAGGTTATTAGAATTAAGAGTAAGAGGATATGAATTAGATAAAGAGTTTGATCCAGAAGAGACGGAATATAGCTTAGAGGTAGAGAATGAAGAAGAAAGAGTAATAGTAGATGCGATAGCAGAGGAAACAGCAAGCGTAACAGGAACAGGAGAAGTAGAGTTAAAAGAGGGACTAAATGAAGTAAAAGTAGTGGTAACAAGCGAAAGTGGAGATATAAGGACATATACAATAAGGATAACAAGGAAGAAACTATATAGTACAAAGATAATGAAACTAGAAGTAGAAGAAGGGAAACTAAATCCAGAATTTAATAAAGATATAAAAGAATATGAAGTATTAGTACCAAATGAAGTAGAGAAATTAACAATGCATGTAACATTAGAAGAAGAAAGTGCAAGTTATAAAGAAGAGGGAAATGAAAACTTCATAGTAGGAAGAAACGAAGTAAGGATAGTAGTAACAAGTGAGAATAAAGAAGAAGAGACATATGTAATAACAGTAATAAGACAAGCAGCAAGTAATAATTATCTAAGTAATATAGAGGTAGATAAAGGAGAATTAACACCAAAATTTAGAAAAGATATAATGACATATGAAGTAGAGTTACCACATATAGAAAAAGAAATAACAGTAAGCGCCACACCAGAAGTAGAAAGTACAACAGTAAAAGGAGAGGGGACATATCAATTAGAGCCAGGAGAAAATGAGATAATATTAGAAGCGCAAAGTGAGACAGGAGTAGTAAGAGTATATAAGATAAAGGTAATAAGGAAGAAAGATACAAATAACTATTTAAGTGATTTAAGTGTATCAACAGGAGAGATGAGTCCAGACTTTGAAAGAGACATAGAAGAATATGAAGTAAGAGTAGAAGATGGAACAAAAGAAATAGAGATATATGCTTTAGCAGAATCACAAGAAGCAGAAGTAACAGGAGAAGGAGTCTACGAAGTAGAAGTAGGAGAAAAAGAGATAGTAATAACAGTAACAAGTGAAAGTGGAGAAATAAGAACATACACAGTAAAAGTAATAAGAGAGGCAAGTAGTAATACAAATATAGTAAATATAACGCCAAGTGAGGGACAATTAGAACCAGAATTTAGAAATGATATATCAGAGTATGAATTAAGGGTAGGAAAAGATGTAGATATAGTAGACTTTGAAGTAGAGTTAGAGAGTGAAGAAGCGAAAGTAAAAGGAAATAAAAATGTGTTGATAGACGAAAATGAGAAAGAGGTAGTAATAGAAGTAGAAGCAGAAGATAAAAGCACAAGAGAGGTAAGAATAAGAGTAATAAAAGAAATAGGAGTAACAGATATAAAAGTAAAAGAGACACAAATAACAATAGTAGAGGAAGAAGAATATGAGATAGAGGCAACAGTCTTACCAGAAGAAGCAACAAATAAAGAGTTAGAGTATATAAAAGAGGATGATGGAATAGTAGACATAACAGAAGAAGGAGTAATAACAGGAAAGAATAGAGGAACAACAACAATAACAATAAGATCAAAAGAGAATGAAGAGATAGAAAGAAAAATAATAGTAAATGTAGTGTTAGGAAAGATAAGCTCACAGGTATATGAAGTAAGTGAAAAAGAAGAAGGAAAAATAGTAGTAGGAGCGAATGAAGGAGAGACACTAAAAGAATTCGTAGAGAAACTAGATAATGAAGAAAGTACAATAAAATTCTATAGTAAAGAAGGAGAAGAGATAGAAGACTACGAAGAGAAAGTAAGGACAGGAATAATAATAAAACTAGAAATCAAAGGAAAAGAATATGATAAAGCAACAATGATAGTAAGAGGAGACATAAATGAAGATGGAATAGTAAATGTATCAGATAAGTTACAGATGCAGAACCATATATTATCAAAAGAGATGATAGAGGGATATAGGAAATATGCAGCAGAGTTAGATATAGATGGAATAATAAATGTATCAGATAACTTAAAACTAGCGAATTATATACTTAGAAAAATAAATACTCTTAATTAAAAA
>CANRCC010000018.1 GCA_947629025.1 uncultured Bacilli bacterium
TCGTTCGACTTGCATGTCTTAGGCATGCCGCCAGCGTTCATCCTGAGCCAGGATCAAACTCTCAATAAAAAAGATTTGTTTAATCCTAGTTACTCAAAAAAACATGACGTTTTACTCAGTTTTCAAAGATCATTTGCAATGTGAATTTTTTCTTGATTTTACAAGGACTCTTTTTTCACAGCGCACATTAATAATATCATAACAGTTTTTTTGTGTCAACACTTTTTTTATTTTTTTTTGATTTTTTTGTCAAAAAATGTTTTTTTGACCCAAATAGCACCATTTAATGGTACTTATAGCCCATTTTTACTACATTATATTATATTCTATTAAAAAAAATATATAACTAATTATTTATAAATTTGTTATATATTTTATTATAATAATCTATCGTTTCTTTATCAAAAGGAGATTCTCCTTTTTTAAACTTTTCAACTAACGAATTTAATTCAAACTTAATTATTTTTTGAATATCACTTGAATAGTTCATTATCTTTTTGTGATACTCATATTCATTTTCATCTAAGATCTTATATGTGCCATCTGGAAAAACTCTTAAGTCATAATCATAATCTATAAACTTTATTGTATTATTTTCAATTATTACTGGAGATGAAATATTACAATAATAATAGATTCCATTATGTTTTAGTTGTGCTATAATGTTGAACCATCTCTTTTTGTAATAAAAAATAATCGCAGGCTCTTTAGTCTTCCAACTTCTACCATCTTTTTCTGTTACTTTTGTTTTATTATTTGCAAACACATAATATTCTTTAGTCTGATCTAAGAAAATTGTCTTATCCCATATTTTATATAGTTCTCCATTATGCTTATATGCATGTATATTATATTCATCACCTTGTTTCATTATAAAACCTCTTTCATACTATACTTTTATTTTTATATTTAACAATAAAAAATAAGAATTATTTTCTTATTTTAATATTTCTAATGCTTTTTGCAATTGATTATCTGTTTCATTTGATGGAGATGATAAATATTCATCACTTAATTTTTCATCATAGTCAGGATTGATTCCATCACCATCAATACATTTTCCACTTGGAGTAAGCCATTTTTGTATTGTATATTTTATCATAGTACCATCTGATAAATCTGCAGTTGTTTGAACTGTACCTTTTCCATAAGTTTTTTGTCCAACTAATTTAGCACCATATTGTTCTTTCATTGCAGCAGCCATTATCTCTGATGCAGATGCACTATCTTGATCTACCAATATTACTATTTGATAATTTCTATTTCCTGCTGAAATAGATTTATACTCACTAACTCCTTCTTGAGTCTGCATTTTATATAATACTTTTCCATTTTCTACAAATAAATTTAACATATTTGTAACAGTTGTTAAATATCCACCACTATTACCTCTTAAATCTATTATAAGAGAATCCATCTTATCTGATTCTAATTTTTTTAATGCTTCTGAAAATTGTTCATATGTCTTTTCACCAAATATACTAACACCTATATAACCAATATTTTTTTCTCCTGATTTAAGCATATCAGAACTTACTGAGAAAAGTGTTATATTTTCTTTTACTATTTTAAATTTAATTTCTTTACCATCACGTTTTATAACAACAGTTGCTTTTTTACTTGATGAACTTTTAAGCATTGATGCAACATCAGATGCATTTTTACCTTCTGTACTTTTTCCATCAATAGTTACAAATATATCATTTACTTTTAATCCTGCTTTTTCTGCTGGTGAATTATCAAATATCTTACTAACTGATACAGTCTTATCTTCATTTAATCTTATCTCAGCACCTATTCCATAATAAGTACCAGATAATTCAGAATCAAATTCCTTTTTACTTTCTTTATCAAAATACATTGAATGTTCATCACCTAAAGATTCCATCATACCATTTATCGCACCAGCAACTAATTTCTTACTATCTACTTTTTCATAATAATTTTTATTTAGTAAATCATAAGCTTCATATAGTGGTTGAAATTCACTGTAATTATTTCCAGTTACTTTGTAAGTAGAATTTTTTGTACAATTAGTATCTTTTATAAACATAGTTATAACAGAACCAACCATCATTGAAACTACTATTATTATTGCTTGTCTTAAATATTTTCTTGTATTATCCTTATTCATGTCCTAAATCACCCTCTACAATAAATGATACCACAAAAAAAACTATTATAAAATAGTTTTTTTACTTTTTTAGTATTGTTTTTATATTATCTTCACCCTCAACATATTCTAAAACGCTTCCATTTTCTATTTTTATAAGTGTTGGACTTATTATTTTTAAATTAGAATAATCTGTAGGATTTGTATTACTATCTTTTTCTACTATATATGATGAATTAAATTTTTTAGAGCTATCTACTTTATAAACAGGAATAGCATCTTCACTAGAACTATATATAGAAACCCATGTACCAACTGAACTAGTTTTACTATCAAAATCATAAATTGCTACATAATATGATGAATCTTTTTGATCAAATATTTGTCCAGCAGTTATAGTGCTATTATCTATGCTTACATTACTATCTTCTTTTGTTTCTTTTTCATCTTTATCTTTTTTAAAGTCAATTTCTTTAGTTATAAAGATACCTATAATTAAATAGCATGCAATTAATGTAAGTAATATTGCAGTTATTGTTGTAACAAATTTATAAAAACCATCTTTCTCTTCTACATTAGAATTTTCTTTTGAATTTTTTTTAATATTTTTAATTATTTGTTTTTTTGACATAATTTTCTTCACCAATAGTATTATAACACAACTATCACATAATATAAATGAAAAAAGTAAGAATTTAATCAAATTCTCACTTTAAATTATTTCATTATAGGAACAGAACTAATTGATTGAGCAACTTCTAATATTTCTTGCATTGTTAAATTTTCTGATGCTATATAATACTCTACTCCATTTGATATAAAGTTAACAGATGTGTCTGATAATGCACCTACAGTATCCATTAGTATTGTTGGTTCACCATATACTGGTATTATTTCCATTTCTTCTGTTTTACTAACTGTTTCTTCTACTAGTATAAATGGAGATTCACCTGCAAATGTTAATATTACTCTTTCACCATCTTCTTTATCTACTGTTTCTTCAGTACTTAAATATGTACCACTTGGTAAATACATTGGATATACTGTATCTTCTAATATAGATGTTTCTTTAGATGCATTACTTTGATTAGTACTATTATTTGTATTATTAGAATTATTAGTATTATTTGAATTATTGCTACTATTATTATTTGTACTATTTGAACTATTAGTACTACTATTATTTGTACTATTTGAATTATTATTTTCTAAATCTTCTTCTTTGTTATTTGTTGTGTTTTTATTATTATATTCTCCATTCTCATTTGTTTTATTATTATTTTTATTTGTACTATTGTCATTACTATCATCATTTATATCAACTGTTTTCATATTCTCACTAGTAGAGAAATATTTATTATTAAATGTTGCTTTTGTATCTATTGAGTCAAAAATCATTTTTATTTGTTTATTTCCAGATTCATCAAATACTTCTATTTTTTCAAAATTCAAATTTTTATCCATATATATTTTTTGATTAACTAAATTTTTATTATTTGAATATGATATTTTTGTACTCAAAATATATTTACCATTTTTTTCTTCTAATTTTACTTTATCATCTTTATTTATATCTGTTAATATTGATTGTAATATATATGTTTGTGAATTATTTTCTGGCCAATTACTTTGAAATTTAAAACTTTTATTTAATGATGGTGTAAGAACATATACTCCATCTGCATTTCTTAGTATTATTTGTTCATGATTATTCATTTTGTTTTTTAAACTAACTCTATAGTTATCATTTTCATAAGAAGATTCTACATCATACGAATATACATCTTCTCCATTATAGATATCCATTGTACCTTCAATATGATATCCTGTTATTGAATTTATTTTTTTGTTTAAATCTTTTACTAACGTTTTTTCATTATATTTACCACATCCTGTTAAAAGAAATAAGCATAAAAATAAACTTGTAAAAATTATTTTTTTCAAAATCTCACCTCTTCTTTATATTTCACTTAATTATATTTTAAAAATAAATTAATTATTCATGAATAATTTTAATTTTTATGTTTATTATAATTAATGAAATTATATAAAAGGAGGATTATAATGAAAACGTTACAAACAATCGCATTAACACTAACAATAGTAGGTGCTATCAACTGGGGATTAATTGGTTTATTTGATTTTAACCTAGTTGCTTTAATATTTGGTGGTGCGGATAGTTTATTTACAAAAATCATTTACATAATAGTTGGTATATGTGGAATAATAAATCTTAAACTACTAATAGATACAATTGAAGATCATGATTAAAAAATATAGATAAACAATAATCTATATTTTTTTATATTCTACTTTATATAAATATAAGCCCTCAGGATTAGCAGTTATTTTTACAAGAGATTTATCTTTTTTATCAAACATATCAATAATATCTTCTGGTTTTATTTTTTCTAAACCTACCATTATAAGTGCACCTACCATAATTCTAACCATATATTTTAAAAAGCCTGTACCTTTAAATGATATTAATAATTGATCATTATCTTCTTCTATATATGCATTATATATGGTTCTTATATTATTCTTTTTTCTATCTTCATTAGAAGAAAATGTAGTAAAATCGTGCTTTCCAATAAAATAATTAATTGCTTTTTTCATTTTTCTTACATTTAATTTTTTACATAATTGATAAACATAATTTTTTTCAATAGGATTATATTCTCCCATATTTATTTTATACAAATATTCTTTAGATGATACCATATATCTGGCATGAAAATTATCATCTACTATTTTTGTGCTTTTTACATAAATATCATCTGGCAATAAACTATTTAGTGCTCTTTTTAATTTTTCTTCTGTAATATCAACTTGTATATCAACATGTCCATACTGATTAATCGCATGAACGTGTGCATCAGTTCTTCCTGAAGAATGTATTTTAGTAATTTTTGAATTATTTATTTTTTTTAATGCTTCTTCCATTTTACCTTGAATGGTATTTAAGTTTTTTTGTTTTTGATATCCATTATAATTACTTCCATCATATGAAAAATTAATTAAATATCTAGTCACTTATTTCACCTTATTTCTCTATATATTGCTTTTATTAATTCATTTATGCTATCATTATCACCCAAATTAACATTAAGCTTTTCTTTTACTTTATTTTTAAATTCTATAGTTAGTGGTATTGGTAAAAACTGATTATTTGTTTCATCGTTATATATTTCAAATTTATCACCACTACCTATTACCATCCCATCATTTAATATTACTATATCATCTAAAATTTCATATATATTATCAACATCAGATGATGTTATTACTATAGTTTTATTATAAAACTTTTTTAATTTTATTATCAATTTATATAGTTTAGTTCTTGATTTTGAATCTAGTTCTTCTATTACTCCATCTAATATTATTAATTCAGGATTAAATAAAAGTGTTTGTGATAATAGTATTTTGATTTTTTCACTTTGGCTAATACAGAAAACTTGTTTATCCAAAATATTTTTATTTAATCCAACCATTTTTAATACTTCTTCTACTCTTTCATCTATGTTTTCAATTTTATAATCAAATACAACACTCTTTTTTACTATAAAATCTTTTACACTTCCATCTAACATTTCTTCATAAGAAAAATTAGATATAATTCCTATCTTATCTTCCAAAATTTTAGGTATATAATCTATATTACCACTAGTAGGAAGTACTCTTTTTCCTAAAAGCATGGATAAGTCTGTTTTACCTGAACCTACTAAACCTATTATTCCTGTAATTTTATTATCATTTATATTTAAATTTATATTTTTAAACTTATTATAATATACATTTTTTAATATTATTTGCATAATTCCATCACCATATCATCTATATTTAATGAATTTCCACTAACTAAACCATATAATTTAAGTTTATTTAATAATTCATAATTTATTGGAATATTTAATCCTATTAATTTTAATATTTTTTCATATTTGAATATATCATCAAAAGAACCATCTAATAATATATTTCCATCATTTATTATAACTAATCTATCACAAAAGATTGAATCAGATAGATTATTAATAGTACATACTATAGTAAATTCTTTTTCTAATTGATATTTTTTTAAAAGACCAATAAATTCAATTTTTGAATACTTATCAAAATAACAAAATACATTATCTAACAATAATAATTTTGATTCTTTTAATAATGCTTTTATAAGAGATAATTTTTGCTTTTGAACATAATTTAAGTTTTGTGGTGACTGATCTAAGTAATTAAGCATATTAAATTCTTTTAAATATTTCTTAACTTTATTTATTGAATAAGAATCTTTATCTTTTATTTCAAGCATTAGTTCATCAAGTACAGTTTTAGAAAAATATTTATTATTTGGTGAAAAGATAGAAACTTTATTATCTATAAGTTCTTTATTAAACTTATTTATATATGTTCCATCAATTTGAATTTTATTTTCTGATATTATTACAGAACCTAATAATTTTATTAAAGTTGTTTTCCCACAAGAATTTTTACCTGCGATTGCAACAAAATCACCTTTTTTAATACTTATATTAAAATTATCAAATATCTTTTTTTTATTAATTGAATAATCAAGAGATTTTACTTCAATAAAATTCATATTACTCACCACCATAATATGTTTTCTATTATACAAAAAAAAAGAAAAAAAGAAAATGATTTTATCAATTTTCTTATTAAGAATACATTTCTTGATCTTTTTCAAGCATTGTTTTAAATTTTAATGATAAGTCATTTAGTAATTTTTTATCATCTACTTCTTTCAAAAATAATTTACCATTATTTTCATTTCTTAATGTAATTTTTACATCACTATCGTCTTCTATATTTATAATTAAACAATATCTTTCTCTTTCTTCTAATAATTCTTCTAATACAAAATATTTTTTATTATCTTGTAATGTTATTATTTGATGATTTATTATCATATTACTCAACCACCTTTTCATCTATATTATTATTAAGCCAGTTGTATACACTAGGCATTATACTACTAGAACTTAATATTTGAGATATTTTTGATGCATCAACAGAAATATTGTCAATAATTTCTTGCCCATTATCTACAGGTATATTATCATCTAGACTAGGTGTATTTATATTTTCTATATCAATGTTTGGTAATACGATATCATTTGGTAATGTTTTTGGATAATCTATTTCAATTTCTTTATTTACATCATCATTTTTTAATAAATCTTCATTAACATCTAAATCAATATCATTTTTTATAATTGGCTTTTCATTATTTTCTTCTACATTTGTTTGTTGACTATCTGATAAATCAATTTTATTTAATAAATCTGAAACTATAACCTCATCAAAAGGTGCATTATCATATTCAATTGGTGCTTTTTCAGTAATATCATCGTTTGAGTCTTCTTTCTTTATAGTATTATTAATAGATATATCTAATTCTTTTTCTCTTTGTTTTTTTAAATCATTTAATTTACTTTGCATATCTGCTTGTTCTTCTTCAAAAGCTTCTTTTAGAGCAGCATTATCACAAATTTCAATAGCTTTATTTATAGCATCTAGTTTTTTCTCATAATCTTCAATAGTATTACTAACATTAGTTATATATTCTTCCTTTGATTTTTCATTTTTATCTCTTGTTTCAGATATCATATTAATATTCATTTGTAATAAATCTATATTACCTTGTAAACCATTTAATTCTTCTTTTATTCTATCTATTTCATCTGCTATTTCTCTTATTTCATCAGTACTAGAATCATGAGTTAACTTATCTCTATATGAATTTTCTAACTCTTTTAATTCTGCATTTTTATCTGATAATTTTTGTTTTTCACTATCTAGTTCTTCAATTTTACTTTCAAGTATAGTTTCTACTTCATTATCTTTTTCTAAATAACTAAGTATTTTATCATCATATACCTCTACCATATCTTCCATACCAACACCTCTTATTCTTATATAAACTAGTATACCAATTTATTAAATCATTGTCAATGAAATAACTAAAATAATATATTAGAATTTAAGAAAAAAATAAAAAAAAGATAAAAACTTAAATTAATTTTTATCTGGTTTATTATTATTTTTTAACATTAAAGGTAATACTCTAAATTCGCTTTCATAATCAGATTCTGGAATAAAATATGCATCATCTGATAACAATTTTTTGTATATTTCATAAAACTCATCATCTTTACTCATATTATCAAATTGTATCTGCATTTTTTCTTTTCGTTTTAGACCTTCTTTTATTGCTCTTTTTTTCTCTTTTTCATACATTTTTTTATCTAATTCTAGTAATTTTTTTGCTAAAGTATGCATATAATTCCCCCTTTTTCTGATACTATTATACTTATTTATTTATTTTTGTCAAAAAAAAGGACACTTTTATTATACTAATTCAAGCATAACAACTAAAGCGTCGTCTCCTTTTCTTTCTTGAAGTTTTATTATTCTAGTATACCCACCATTTCTTCCTTCATATCTTTTTGCTAAATCGTTAAATAATTTTTCAACAACTGCTTTATCGTTATGAAGAAATGCATATGCTTTTCTTCTTGAAACTAAATCACCTTTTTTAGCATATGTTATCATCTTATCTACAAATTTTCTAACTTCTTTAGCACGAGTTTCTGTAGTTTCTATAGATTCATTCATAATAACAGATTTAGTTAAATTAGCAAGCATACTACGTCTATGTTTATTACTTCTTCCTAATTTTCTATATGCCATTTGTTTATCCTCCTAATCATCATTTCTGAAAGATAATCCCATTTGTCTAACTTTATCAAGTACTTCTTTTAAAGATTTCTTTCCAAGATTTCTAATTTTCATCATGTCGCTTTCTTTTCTATTAACAAGATCTTGCATTGTATTTATACCTGATCTTTTTAAACAATTATATGCTCTTACTGAGAATTCCATATCATCAATAGATGTTTCAAGTGCTTTTAATGTTGGATCTTCATCTTGTTCTGCCATTAAGCCTGTTACATCTGCTATTTCATTTAATTTTGTTAATATATCAAAATGTTCTATTAAAATTCTAGATGCTAATGCAATAGCTTCTTCAGGTTTCATAGCACCATTTGTCCAAACATCTAATATTAATTTATCATAATTTGTTGCTTGTCCAACACGAGCATCTTCTACCTCTACGTTTATTCTTTCAACAGGAGAATAAGATGAATCTATTGCGATAGTTCCTATTTTTACATCTCCTAGTATCTTTTTATTTGCTTCTGCTCTTACAAATCCACGACCATTTGATACAGTCATTTCCATGTTTAAGCTTCCACCTTTTACTATAGTTGCTATTTCTTGATCCTTATTTATTATTTCAACATCAGAAGGACATTCTATATCACCAGCTGTTACAACTCCTTCTTTATTAGTTACTAATCTAAGAACTTGATTTTCTTCAGTATGATTTTTAACAACAACATTTTTCAAATTCAAGATTATTGATGTTACATCTTCCATAATTCCATCAATTGTTTGAAATTCGTGCATTACACCTTCAATATTAATTGATGTTATAGCACATCCTGGTAAGCTTGATAGCATTACTCTTCTTAATGCATTTCCTAAAGTAGTACCAAATCCTCTTTCAAGTGGTTCTACTTCAAATCTACCATAGTTATTACTTTCAATATATTCTGTTACTTTAAATTGTGGTTTTTCAAATTTTATCATAAACACACTCCTTATCTATATTATCCACGTGGACGTTTTGGTGGACGACAACCATTATGTGGTATTGGTGTTACATCAGTAATTGATGTTATTTCTAAACCTGCAACTTGTAATGAACGAATTGCTGTTTCACGTCCAGAACCAAGACCTTTAACAAATACATCAACTTTTCTCATTCCTGAATCATAAGCTTTCTTAGCAGCTGATTCAGATGCCATTTGTGCTGCAAATGGAGTTGATTTTTTACTTCCTTTGTATCCTATTGTTCCTGCTGAACCCCAAGAAATAGTATTACCTTCTTCATCAGTAATAGTAATTACTGTATTATTAAATGAGGCTTGAATATGTGCACAACCATTAGGAATATTTTTCTTAACTTTACGTTTTCTTGCTTTATAAGCCATTATAATAACCTCCTTTATATTTTTCCATTATTTCTTTTTATTAGCAACGGTTTTACCTCTACCTTTACGAGTTCTAGCATTACTTCTAGTACTTTGTCCTCTAACTGGTAAACCTTTTTTATGACGTAAACCTTGATAACATCCTATTTCCATCTTATTTTTAATATTAAGACTTACTTCACGTCTTAAATCACCTTCAACAAGATATTTATCAACTTCTTTACGAATTTTTGTTTCTTCTTCTGATGTTAAATCTTTAACTTTTTTATCTAAATCAATTTTTGCATCAGTTAGTATTCTCTTTGATAAATTTCTACCTATACCATAGATATAAGTTAAACCTATTTCTACTCTCTTCTCCTTAGGAAGATCTATACCTTTAATACGTGCCATTTAATTACACCTCCTATTAACCTTGTCTTTGTTTATGTTTTGGGTTTGAACATATAACCCTTACAACACCTTTTCTCTTAATTACTCTGCATTTATCACAGATTGGTTTTACTGAAGCTCTAACTTTCATAATATACCTCCATTATCTTTTATTCCAAATTATACGCCCATGTGTTATATCAGCTGGTGATAATTCAAGTACTACTGTGTCACCTGGTAAGATGCGAATGTTATTCATTCGTATTTTACCAGAAACATGGGCTTCCACAGTATGTTTGTTTTCTAACTCAACTTTAAATTTTCCACTTGGTAAAGCATCAATTACTTTACCCTCTACTTCTATTACATCACTCTTTGCCATTTTTCCACTCTCCTGTTAAGATTTCTGGTTCACCCTCTGTTATTAATACTGTATGTTCAAAATGCGCTGCATTTTTCCCATCATTAGTCTTTATGGTCCATCCATTATCATCTTCATATATGCTTTCATCACCAAATGTCAACATAGGTTCTATTGCAATTACCATACCAGGTTTTAACAAAGGCCCTGTTGATTTTTCTCCATAGTTTGGTACATTTGGATCTTCATGTAAGTTTGTTCCTACTCCATGACCACAAAGTTCTCTAACTATTCCTAAGTTATGTTTATTTGCATAAACCTCAATAGCGTTAGAAATATCTCCTACTCTATTACCAGCTCTAGCTAGTTTAATTCCTTCATATAGAGATTTTTCTGTATGTTCCATTAAATAGTCTACATCTTTACTACCATTTCCAACTACATAAGACCATCCAGAATCTCCATGATATCCTTTGTAACATGCGCCAATATCAATTGATATTATATCTCCATTTTTTAATTTATAATTACTAGGAAATCCATGTACAACCTCATCGTTTACTGATGTACATAATGTTGATGGAAATCCTTGATAACCTTTAAATGATGGAGTTGCGCCTTTACTACGAATAAACTTTTCTGCTAATTCGTCTAATTTCTTTGTTGTTATCCCCTCTTTAATATAAGGTTTTAAGTACTTATGAGTTTCATATACAATATTACCTGCGATTCTCATAAGTTCTATTTCTCTTGGAGATTTTATTGTTATCATTATTTCATCTCCTTATCCATTAGTTCATCTATTTGATTATATGTATTTTCAACACTTTCATTATTAAAAACTGTATACAATAGATTCTTTTCTTTATAATAATTAACTAATGGCATTGTTTTATCAATAAATGCATCATATCTAATATTATATGTGGATAGTTTATCATCATTTCTCTTTATAAGATCTCCTCCACAAATCTTGCATTTATTATCATTAATGTTATCAAAATATTTATTATATGTTTCATTACAATTAGAACATGTAAGTCTACCTGTAATTCTTTTTATTGCAATTTCTTTTTTGATATCAACATATATAACTCTATCAATAATTATATCATATTTATTAAGTATTTTTTCAAAAACTTCGTTTTGTTCTAACATCCTTGGAAAACCCTCAAATACAAAGTTTTCATTTGGATTATTCTTTATAATATCTTCTAATAATTCATAGACAATTTTATTATCTACAAATTCACCTTTTTTTAATATATCATCTATAGTTTTATCAGTCTTTGCTTTTTCTCTTAGCAAATTTCCCATAGAAACATGCATATATTTATATTTATCTTTTAGATACTTAGATACTACACCTTTGCCAGCACCTGGGGCAGATATTAATAACAACGCTTTCATTAAAATCTACCCTTATACTCTTTTTGGCTAAGTGTACTTTCAATTTGTTTATATGTTTCAAGTGCTACACCTACAACAATCAATAATCCTGTACCTCCAAGCGATATATTCGCATTTTGTACTTTTGAATAATTTGAAAATAAAATTGGAAGTGCTGCGATTACAACTAAGAATAATGTACCAAAAGTTGTAATTCTAATTAGAATTCTTTTAATATATTTCTTAGTTTCATCACCAGGACGAATACCAGGAATATAACCACCATTTTTTTGTAAATTAGATGCTATATTATCTGGTCTAAATTCAAGTAATGTGTATGTATATGAGAATAAAACAATTAATAATAAATACACTAATAAACCTATTACAGTATTATAATTCAAATAATTATTTACAAATTTTATATATCCTTCATTTTTTATGAAATTTGCAAGCGTTTGTGGAATTGCTATTAGTGTTGATGCAAATATTACTGGCATTACACCTGCTGCATTAACTCTAAACGGAATATATGTTTGTTTTGCTCCATAAGCTGATGCAGTTCTGTTTGAATATTGAATTGGTATTCTTCTTTCTGATTCTTGTATAAATACAACACCAACAACTACTGCTATATATATTATTAAATATACAAGGAATGTTACTATTCCAATAAATAAATTATCATTACCTAAGACAAATGTCTTAAATGCTTCACTCATCATATATGGTAATGTAGCAACTATACCAGCCATTATTATTAGTGATAAACCATTTCCTACTCCTTTTTGAGTAATTTGATCTCCTATCCATAATAAGAATGCTGTACCAGCTGTTAATATTATTGAAACTCTAATATATTCAAATGCATCTGCATTTTGACCAACAATTCCTATTGATAAAATTAGTCCTTGAACAAATGCTATTAATATTCCTAAATATCTTGTTATTGAATTTAATTTTTTTCTACCAGAATAACCTTCTTTTGCTAAATCTGAAAAATAAGGTATTATATCCATAGAAAATATTTGGATTATAATTGATGCACTAATATAAGGCATTACACCTAAACCAAATATTGATGCTTTTTTAAGTGCACCTCCACCCATTGCATTTAGTAATTCAAGAAACCCTAAATCACCACTTATAGAATTTGTACCAGGTATCTTTACAGATGTTCCTATTGCAAACACCAATAAAGCACCTAATGTAAATAAAATTCTTTTTCTTAATTCCTTATTTCTAGGTGCAAATATTTGCTTAAATGTTGCAAACATCTTAAATCACCTCTGCTTTTCCGCCAGTCTTTTCTATTTTCTCTTTTGCAGTTTTAGAAAATACTGTAGCTTTAACAGTTAATTTTTTATCTAATTTACCATTTCCTAAAACTTTTATACCATCAAGTTGCTTCTTTACAAGTCCCATTTCTTTTAATATTTCAGGTGTTACTTCTGCACCATCTTCAAATTTGTTTAAATCACCAACATTAATTACTGCATATCTTGTTCTAAAATTATAGTTATTAAATCCTCTTTTTGGAACTCTACTAAATAATGGATTTTGTCCACCTTCAAAGCCAATTCTTACTCCACCACCACTACGAGCGTTTTGTCCTTTATGACCTTTACCTGAAGTTTTACCATGACCACTACTTGTTCCTCTACCTAATCTTTTAGAGTTCTTTACAGATCCTTCATTATATTTTAATTCATGTAATTTCATTATCCTAAAATCTCCTCTACTGTTTTTCCTCTTAACTTAGCAACATGACTTGCTGACTTTTGTTCAAGTAATGCATTTAATGTTGCAGTTGCAGTATTAATTTTAGTATTTGAACCAAGTGATTTTGAAACAACATCTTTAAGTCCAGCAAGTTCTAACACTGTTCTAACTGGACCACCAGCTATTATACCAGTACCAGCTTTAGCAGGTTTAATTAAAACTCTAGCTGCACCATTTCTTCCTATCATTTCATGGGAAATTGTACGTCCATCAACAATATCAATTTTATGAACATTTTTAACTGCTTGCATTCTTGCTTTTTTAATAGCTTCAACTACTTCATTTGATTTACCTGAACCTATTCCTATACGTCCTTTACCATCTCCAACTGCAACTGTAGCTGAAAAATGTAAATTACGACCACCTTTAGTTACTTTAGTAACACGACGAAGATCAATTACTTCATCTTTAAATTCATCTTTACGTGGGTTATTAAATTTCTTTTCCATCTGTTACCCTCCTTTTTAGAATTCTAATCCATTTTCGCGTGCTGAATCAGCAAGTGCTTTAACACGACCATGATATAGGTATCCACCTCTATCAAAAACTACTTTTGTTATTCCAGCTTTCTTAGCTTTTTTTGCAATTGATTCACCAACTTTTTTAGCTGCTTCTACATTACCACCATTTGATAATTTTAAATCTTTATCCATTGATGATGCGCTTACTAAAGTGTTACCTTTTTCGTCATCAATAATTTGAACAGTGATATGTTTAGAAGATCTAAATACATTTAATCTTGGAATATCTTTAGTACCATTTATTTTTGATCTTACACGTGCATGTCTTGCTAATCTAGCTTCATTACGAGATACTTTTTTTATCATATATAAGATTCTCCTTTTCTACTATTTAGATGCTTTCTTTCCTTCTTTACGACGGATATATTCACCTTTATAACGAATACCTTTACCTTTATATGGTTCTGGTTTTCTTACTTTTCTTATATTAGCTGCAAATTCTCCAACTAATTCTTTATTTATTCCTTTAACTGTTATTTCAGTATTGCTTACTTGTTCTACTGAAAGACCTTTTGGTACTTCAAGTTCAACAGGATGTGAATAACCTGCATTAACTACTAATGTATTACCTTTTACATTAAAACGATATCCAACACCAATGATTTCAAGACTTTTAGAATATCCATTACTAACTCCTTCAATCATATTAGTTATTATTGCATTAGTTGTTCCATGCATTGATCTTGTATGCTTATCTTCTTTTAGTCTTTCAATTACAACAGAGTCTTCTTTTACATTAACTTTTAAGTCATTAATTACTTCATAAGATAATTCACCTTTAGACCCTTTAACAGTAACTACATTATTATTATTTTCTACTGTAACACCAGTAGGAATTTTAATTACTCTGTTACCTATACGACTCATTTTTAAGCCTCCTTACTAATTTTTATTACCAAATGTATGCTAAAACTTCTCCACCAATGTTAACTTTACGAGCCTCTTTATCAGTCATAACTCCTTTAGATGTTGATATAATTGCAATTCCAAGTCCATTTAATACTCTTGGAATATTATCTGCTTTTGCATACACACGTAACCCTGGTTTTGAAATACATTTTAAACCAGATATTACTCTTTCCTTTTTTTCTCCATATTTTAAAGTTAATACTAATGTATCTTGAACATCTCCCTTTTCAACTTTAAAATCATTTATAAAACCTTCGCTCTTTAATATACTTGCTATTTCTTGCTTAATTTTTGATGTTGGCATAGAAACTTCTTCATAACGCATTTGATTTGCATTACGAATTCTTGTAAGCATATCAGCGATTGGACATGATACTACCATAATATCCTCCCTTCATTCTACCAACTTGATTTTCTTACGCCTGGTATTTCTCCTTTATATGCTAATTCTCTAAAGCAAATACGGCAAATACCATACTTTTTAAGTACTGAATGTGGTCTTCCACATCTTTGACAACGTGTATATTCACGAACTTTATATTTTTGTTTTCTTTGTGATTTTACAATCATACTTTTTCTTGCCATTTAAATCCTCCTATTACTTTCTAAAAGGAATTCCGATTTCATTAAGTAAATCGAACGCTTCCTCATTAGTTTTTGCTGTTGTAACAAAAACAATATCCATTCCACGACTCTTTACTATGTTATCGTATTCTATTTCTGCAAAAATCATTTGTTCCTTAATTCCTAATGTATAATTTCCTCTACCATCGAATGCTTTTGGATTAACTCCTCTAAAATCACGAACTCTTGGTAAAGAAATTCTTATTAATTTTTCTAAGAATGTCCACATTTTTTCACCACGTAATGTAGTTTTACATCCTATTGCTTGACCTTCTCTTAATTTAAATCCAGCAATTGATTTTTTTGCTCTTGTTACTATTGGTTTTGATCCTGTAATTAGTTCAAGTTCATTAACAGCAGCATCTAGTAGTTTACTATTTGTAATAGCATCTCCAACACCGATATTAATAACTATCTTTTCTAATTTAGGAACTTCCATAACAGATGAGTAATTATACTTTTTAGTTAAACTAGGAACTATTTCTTTTACATATTTTTCTTTTAGGCGGTTCATAAATACCCTCCTTCCACTTAATTAAGACTTTCTTTAGATTTTACTGAAATTCTTTGTTTTTTTCCTTTTTTATCAATTTCATGTGCTATTCTGGTTCTTTTTCCAGTTTTTGGATCAATAATCATAACATTAGAAGCATGAATTGGTGCTTCAACTTTAATGATTCCACCATTTTCATTTTGTGCATTAGGTTTAATATGTTTAGTTACAATATTAATACCTTCAACAACTACTTTATTTTCTTTTTTTGATGTTTTGATGATTTTTCCTTCTTTACCTTTATCTTTACCAGCGATAACCACTACTTTATCTCCTACTTTTAAGTTCATTGTTATCCTCCTATTCCTATAGCACTTCTTTTGCTAGTGATACAATCTTCATATAACCTAAATCACGAAGCTCACGAGCTACTGGACCAAGTACACGCGTACCTGCTGGACTCTTATCCTCTTTTATTATTACGCATGCATTATCATCAAATCTTATGTAAGAGCCATCTTCTCTTCTTGTAGCAGCTTTTGTTCTAACTACAACGGCTTTTACAACTTTACCTTTTTTTATAGTACCATTTGGTGTTGCTTTCTTTACTGTTCCAACTACAACATCACCGATACCAGCAAATTTTTTGTTACCACCAAGAACTCTTATTACTAATAATTCTCTTGCACCAGTATTATCAGCAACTTTCATTCTACTTTCTTGTTGAACCATAATTAATCCTCCTTCTAAGTATAGAGATTATAAGATTACAGCTTCTTCAACAATCTCAACTAGTTCATATCTTTTTGTTTTAGATAATGGTCTAGTTTCAACAACACGCACCTTATCTCCTACTTTAGCTTTATTTAATTCATCGTGTACAGTTAACTTACTAGAATCCTTAACACGTTTATTATATAATGGATGTTTACGATATGTTTCTGTTTTTATAGTTATTGTTTTATCATTCTTATCACTAACAACAATACCAATAAACTCTTTACGCTTTTTTTCCATACCTCTATCCTCCTATTTACTTTCTATTTCGCGTTCACGAATAATCATTTTTATTCTAGCGATTGTCTTTCTTAGTTCTTTAATTTTAGAAGGTTTCTCCAAATTACCAGTTGCACTTGCAAAACGTAAATTAAATAACTCTTCTTTTATTTCTTCTTCTTTTTTCACTAATTCTTCAGTGGTTAATTCTCTTAATTCATTAGCTTTCATTTACTTCACCACTTTCTTCTCTTTTTACAAATTTACATTTAATAGGTAATTTATGCATTGCAAGTCTTAATGCTTCACGAGCAACTTCTTCTGTAACTCCAGAAATTTCAAACATAATTTTACCTTCTTTAACTACTGCAACCCATAATTCTGGATTACCTTTACCTTTACCTTGACGAGTTTCTGCAGGTTTTCTAGTTAAAGATAAATGTGGGAATATGTTTACCCAAACTTTACCTCCACGTTTCATATAACGAGTCATAGCAACACGGGCTGCTTCAATTTGTTGTGTTGTTATCCAAGCACCTTCTTTTGCTTGAAGACCATAATCTCCAAAGTGAAGTTCTGTGTTACCTTTTGCTTTTCCTTCATAATATTGTCTATGAGGTTTTCTATATTTAGTTCTTTTTGGCATTAGTGGCATGTTTACTACCTCCTTTACCATTCTTCTTAGGAAGAACTTCTCCCTTATAAATCCATACTTTTACTCCAATTTTACCAAATGTAGTATCTGCTTCAGATGTAGCATAATCTATATCTGCTCTTAAAGTATGAAGTGGTGTTGTTCCTTCGTTATAAAATTCTGTTCTTGCTATATCTGCACCATTTAAACGACCTGAAACCATTGTTTTAATACCTTTGGCACCAGCTTTCATTGTATTTCTAATTGCTCTTTTTTGTGCCATTCTATATGAACCACGATTTTCAATTTGTTTTGCAATGTTATCTGCAACTAACTTAGCTACCATATCTGGATTTTTGATTTCATATATTGAAACAACAATATTCTCATTTGTTAATTTACATAATTCTTTTTTGATTTTTTCTATTTCTTCTCCACCATGACCAATTACTACACCTGGTTTAGCAGTATAAATAATTACTTCAGTTTTATCTTTAGATCTTTGAATTCCAATACTTGACACAGCAGCATCTTTTAATCTTTTTTCTAAATATTTTCTTATTTTTATATCAATACCTAAATATTTAGAGAAATCTTTATTATTTGAATACCACTTTGAATTCCAGTCTTTAATAATACCTAGTCTCATTCCATGTGGATTAACTTTTTGTCCCATCTGTAATTAACCTCCTTTACTAATTTTTCTCAGCCACAACAATTGTTATATGACTTGTTTTTTTATCATGTCTATCAATGTGTGATCTAGAACCAATTCTTCTTCTTTTCATTATTGGTCCATCATTTATATAAGCTTCTTTAATATATAAATTATCTTGGTTTAATTTAAAGTTATTCTCTGCATTTGCAGTAGCAGAAACTAAAACTTTTTTAATTAAACGAGCTGATTTTTTATTTAAGTTATTTAGTATAGCCATCGCATCTTTTACATCTTTACCACGTACTAGATTCATTACTAAACGTGCTTTTCTAGGTACGACTAAAACTGTTCTTGCAGTTGCTCTTGTTTCCATTTAACTTACTCTCCCTTCTTTAAAGTTCAAACTATTTCTTCTTGTTTTCGCCATGACCACCATTTTTACGAGTAGGTGCAAACTCACCTAATTTATGTCCAACCATATCTTCTGTTACATAAACTGGGATATGTTCTTTACCATTATGAACTGCAAAAGTGTGTCCAATAAAATCAGGAAAAATAGTTGAACGACGTGACCATGTTTTTATAACTTCTTTTTTTCCAGTTTCATTCATTGATTGAACCTTTTTAAGTAACTTTTCATTTACATAAGGTCCTTTTTTTAAACTTCTAGCCATTTTTATTCATCCTTTCCTTATTTATTACTGCGACGAGTAACTATTAATTTGCTTGAACTTTTCTTATTTTTACGAGTTTTAAGCCCAAGAGCAGGTTTACCCCATGGAGTCATTGGTTGTTTACGTCCAACTGGAGCTCTACCTTCACCACCACCATGTGGATGGTCATTAGGGTTCATAACAGAACCACGAACTGTAGGTCTTATACCCATATGTCTTGTTCTTCCTGCTTTACCAAGTCTAACTAATGAAAAATCTTCATTACCAACTTCACCTATAGTTGCCATACAAGTTCCAAGAATTTTTCTTGTTTCACCTGATGATAATCTAACAAGAACATATTTTTCTTCACGTCCAAGTATTTGAGCACTTTGTCCAGCACTTCTTGCAATTTGACCACCTTTGCCTGGTCTCATTTCAATATTATGAATTATAGTACCAACTGGAATATTCATAATTGGAAGTGCATTACCAACCTTTATATCTACATTTTCACCAGATACTATTTTCATTCCTACTTTTAAGTTCTTTGGTGCGATAATATATCTTTTTTCACCATCAATATAATTAATCAAAGCTATATTAGCACTTCTATTTGGATCATATTCAATTGAAGCAACAGTTCCTTCAATATCAAATTTATTTCTTTTGAAGTCAATAACACGGTATTTTCTTTTTACTCCACCACCTTGGTGTCTTACAGTAATTTTACCTTGATTGTTACGACCACTTTTTTTATTCATTTTCTTAAGTAAACTTTTCTCAGGAGCTGAATTAGTTAGCTCTTCATTTACTAAAGTACTTTTTTTTCTTTGTCCAGGTGTAACTGGATTGTAATGTTTTATAGCCACTTCTTCTCTCCTCCTATAATTCTATTTGACTACCTTCTGCTAGTGTTACAATTGCTTTTTTGTAACGACTTGTAGTCCCAGCATAACGTCCAACTCTTTTATATTTAGGTTTAACGTTTATTGTATTTACTCTTAAAACTTTTACGCCGAATATTTTTTCAACAGCTTGTTTTATTTGTACTTTATTTGCGTCGTTTCTAACTCTGAAAACAACTTTATCGCCTTTTTCTGATATTTTTGCACTTTTTTCAGTTATAACAGGGGCGATTATTACATCTCTATAATTTCCTATCATTATTTAAGTACCTCCTCAAGCATTTTAACAGCTTCTTCAGTCATTACTAAATTTTCATAGTAAGTAACATCATAAGTGTTGATTTCATGAGTTTCGATTACTTTAACATCACTTAAATTACGAGAAGCAAGTATTAAATTATCAGTTAATTCTTTAACAACAATTAAAGTTTTACCAGTAATTTTTAATCCTTCTAGTAATTTGATAAAATCTTTTGTTTTAGATGTTGAAAGTTCAATATTTTCAACTATCATTATTTTTTTATCAGTTGCTTTATATGTTAAAGCTGATTTTAAAGCTAATCTTCTTTCTTTTTTATTTTGTTTTTTTGTATAGTTTCTATTTGGTGTTGGTCCAAATACTACTCCACCTCCTGTAAAATGAGGTGCACGTATTGATCCTTGTCTTGCATTACCTGTTCCTTTTTGACGCCAAGGTTTTCTTCCACCACCAGAAACTTCACTTCTAGTTTTTGTACTATGAGTACCTTGTCTCATTGATGCATTTTTTAATACTATCGCATCATATATAGTTTGATCATTTGGTTCAATACCAAATATTTCATCACTTAATTTTATGTCTTTAATCTTTTCACCTTTTAAATTTAAAAGCGCTATTTTAGGCATTTCATTTCCTCCTTTCATCACAATTATTTATAAAATTTATTTTTGTTATTTTTATTATTCTTCTTGTGATGATTTTTCTTTTACTTCTTCAGTTGTAGTTTCTTCTTCTACAGTTTCTGTTGCTTCTTTTTTTACTTCTTCAGTTGCTTTTTCTTCTTTTGTTTCTTCTTGAGAAGCAGTTTCCTCTATAGTTTCTGAAACTTCTTCAATAGCTTTAGGTTCTTCAAATGAAACTAATTCTAAAGTTTCTTTTATAGTACCCTCATTTTTAATAGCTGATTTGATTATAACTAAAGACTTTTTAGGACCTGGAACATTACCTTTAACTAAGATAACATTATTTTCTAAGTCAACTGTAATAACTTCAAGATTTTGAACTGTTACTGTTTGACTTCCCATATGTCCTGGTAATTTTTTACCTTTAAGTACACGCATTGGTCTCATTGTTCCTAGTGAACCAACACCTCTATGATATTGAGATCCATGACCCATAGGTCCTCTACTTTGGTTATGACGTTTGATAACACCTTGGAAACCTTTACCTTTACTTGTACCTGTTACATCAACCATTTCCCCTTCAGTAAAGATATCAGCTTTTAATTCTTGACCTAAAGTATATGAACTAACGTCAACACCTCTGATTTCTTTTAAGAAGCGCTTAGGTGATGTATTTGCTTTTTTTAGATGACCCATCTGAGGTTTATTACTTAATTTTTCTCTTTTATCTAAGAATGCTAATTGAATTGCTTCATAACCATCATTTTCTATTGTTTTGATTTGTGAAACAATATTAGGTTCTATTGATATTACTGTTACTGGAATTAATTTTCCATTTTTAGCAAAAACCTGTGTCATCCCGATCTTACGACCTAAGATTCCTTTTTTCATTTTCTTCCTCCTATAAATTATTTAATATTTATTTCAACACCACTAGGTAAATCAAGTCTTGTTAAAGCCTCAATCGTTTCTTTACCCGGATTATTGATACATATTAGTCTTTTGTGTGTTCTCATTTCAAATTGTTCACGAGAATCCTTATCCTTGTGAACAGCTCTTAAGATTGTTATTTTTTCTATTTTTGTAGGTAGTGGAATTGGTCCACTTACTTCTCCACCTGTTCTTTTAACAGTTTCAACAATCTGACTAGCAGCTTGATCAATTGTTTTTGGATCATATGCTTTTAAGTTAACTTGAATTCTGTTAGACATTGTATAATCCTCCCTTCGCCTATATCTTGTATAGACATGCTCCGTGTAAATTACCTGAATTGCCAGTTTTCTCTTTATTTATAAAAACAACTTAACCTGGTGTATCAGCAACCTCACACATCTACGCAGTCACACATAGGACAATTATATCAGTAAAATAAGGCAAAATCAAGGGTTTTTTAAAAATTTTTTTAAATT
>CANRCC010000019.1 GCA_947629025.1 uncultured Bacilli bacterium
GAAAAGTTGGGTGTAACTGAAAAATCAATTAGTAATTGGGAAAATGGGAGAAATATGCCTGATTTATCTTTATTTAAGCCACTATGTGAAGAACTTAATATTACTATAAACGAATTATTAAGTGGCGAGAAAATTAGTGAGGATAATTATCAAGAAAAATTTGAAGAAAATATTATCAATACTATAAGTTATTCTAATAAAAAGTTAGAGAAAAAAAACCAACTTATAGGATTAATACTAATGATTTTTGGATTTTTAATGAGCATCATGGGTTTAATGGCATTTAATCCTGATAGTCATTCTTGTTCATTCAGTGTAGTTATAGGTGTGATATTTTCAACATTAGGATTTTTCAAATTAGTAAAATCAAAATCAAATTTAAAAACATTTATTTATTTAGTATTATTTTTCATTGTATATATGGCAACTATTATGTTTTTTGATTATATTGGAGTTTCATATAATGATCGTCCACCTATATTTTCAATACAAACAACAACAATTGATTCAACAATTTATTATGACACATTGTTCTATGATGTAATAAGATGTAACAAAAATTCTAAAGAAGAAACTTACGAAATTATTAAAAATCAGAAGTACAATGATGAAATTATTATGAATTATTGTAAATAATCCAAATTACAATTTGTACGATAAAATTGTTGTATAAATTCTTTAGTTATTGGAAAAGAGTTGTAGATATAATCTACAATCGTTTTATTTAACAATATACTTGAACCACTATTAAATCATATATTTAACTAACTAATGAAATAGAAAAAAAGATGATTTTGATATTAATCATCTTTTTATATCACCAAGTTTCAGTACTATAAATAACTTGATGTGTTTTTTCATTGAATGCTACTATTAAGAAATCTCCGTGATTACAATATCCTGAATTATCACATCTTCCTCTAATTAGATATATCACATAATCATTTTCATTTTTATCTTTGGATGGTGTATAATAGAAGGCCTCATTTAATAATCCTACTTTTTCTTTATAATAATCTATATGTCCTGTCCATTTAGATTGTTTTTTATATTTTTTGTCAAATTCATTAAGTGTCATGTTCTTATCAATATAATATAAAGTATATCTTGTTCCACCTTGGAATACACCAGGCGCATAAAAGAATTTAACATCTTCTACATCTTTAGGTATTTTTTTAGGAAATACTTTTGAATCTGGCACATGAAAAATGTAATATTTTGGATTTGTCATTGGATTAGTACCTTCAGTAATTAAAATAACAAACATTGCAATAATGTAGTAAAATAGCAATAAACAAGTAATAACTATTGAAATTATTTTAAAAATAATAAATACCTTTTGTTTCTCTTTGTTTTTGTAAATTGCAAATACAAATATCGCAAATAATATAAATGGAAGAAAAGCAACTAAAAAAACTATCAGTTGTGCTTTTAAAGAAAATCCAATTAAATTACATGATAATAATATACCAATAAGAAATGTTATTATGCTCATTATCAAAGGAAATCTAATCTTTTCAAATGTACTTTTTTCTTCCCATTTCTTTTTTGGATATTTTGCTATTAAAAATGATATAATAAACCAAATTCCTAAAACTATTAAGTTTGAAATAATAAATTCACTCAAGGTCAATGATTTAGAATCAGATTGATCAATTGTATAACTTAATGTTAGAAGAATCCAAATACAAGAGGGTATACTAAATAGTCTTATAAAGAGCTTTGATTTTAAAATATTAATTTTCTTATTGTTTTCTTTACTCATAAAATCACCTCATGGAAATCTAGCATATTTTTATTTATTGTTTTTTTATAAAATAATTTACTAAATTATTCATTGCATCTTATATAACTATATTTTATCAAAAAGACTTTATTTTTTCTAGACATATAGTAAATCTTGAGGTAAAATATTATTAAAAATTAAAATTATATGTATTAAATAATTGTGTGCGAAAGTTATATATATTTTTTGTAATTATTTAAGCAAAAAATCTATTTGAATTTTTCAAGCATTTAAATTTATCAGAGTATAATTTTTAATAGGAGTGAAAAAATGGTAGTTGAATTTAAAAATAATTATATAGATAGCAATTTAAAGGATGTTTATATTAGACAAGACGGAAAAACATTAAAAATCTTTTTTGGTGGGAATGGAGATTTATATTTTGATATTTTTGGAAGTTTTAATTACAATGAGGGCATTAGAACATCAAGTTTTTGTATAAATTCAAATACTGATATTTATAATTATTTTAATGAGTTTTTTAATGATGTTTTAAATTGTAAAATTTATAATAATAATGATTTAGAGTATTTTCAAACATGTACAAATATAGAATTAAATAGAAAACTGAAAATAGAAGATGCAAATAGTAAGTTGGTTAAAAATGAAGTTATTGAATGGTATAGTGATTCTATATATGATGAAAAAGCAAATCTATTAAAAATAGAAAAAGATAATGATAAAATTATTTTTACTTTTTTTGATAATCCAGATGATCCTGTTTTCGGATTCGGTATTAGAATTTGTAATTTTGGTTCTAAATATGATCCATTTAATATTTGTTTTATGAATTTATACAATAAGTTTCAAAAATTAGCAAAGGAAGAACAATATAAAAGAAAGACATTAACTATTTAAAGATTATTTGCAGGTTTAATTGTGAGAATTATATCATATATATAATAAAAATGCACTTATATTTTCCATTTTTACAGTAATTAAAAAATTCTTTTGTTGAAATTTGATACTTTATATTCATATAACACTAGATTTTCATTGTTAGATATATTATTTAATTCATACTTAATAAATTTATCTTTGACATTCAGATGATTTATTATTTCAATAAAAATATAAATATTTGATAAATTTAATATTTTGTGCTATACTATACGTCGCTTTTGTAAAGTTATATACTTTAAAAAGGGGGTAAAATTATGACATTAAAAAAATGGGCAGATTATAATGAAGAAGAAAAAACAAATTTATTGTTACATTACTGGAATTATTATGGAAATACAATAAATACTATGGAAGAATTTTACAGATATATTGATTTAGTAAAGTCAAATTCAAAACAAATTTTTGATTTTATAATTTATTGTATCGATAAAAAAAAGAATGCTCAAGAATTAATGATTTATGCGATGAGAAGTGATAATATTGAAAGATTAATTAGTGCATTTAAGAAATATGAGACAGATAATTATCAAGAAAAATCAGAAGAGTTAATATTTACATTAGTTTCAAGTTATAATAATCCTGAACCAAGTATACCACTTTCTGCTGAAGAATTTTTTAAACAATTAAAATATATATTTGAAAATAATCAAGATGATACGAAGTAATACTCATCTTGTTATAGTAAAAACTTACGATACATACATCGTAAGTTTTATTTTATAGTTGATGAATCTCTCCATTTATAAATACTATATATATTTATAATTAAGTAACCAATAGATACTATAAACATCATTACTGAATTTGGTGATTTATTTATAAATAATATAGTCCAAATTATTAAGTCAACAATATTATTACTTAGCAAGATATACCATCCTTCATTTAATCGTTTATTTAATAAAATCATTCCAAATATATTTAATACATTTGATGAAGAATCTAAAAATTCTAGTCTTTGACTAGGTATTATGCTAAGAAAAAATCCAAGTAAAAAACTTGTAACAAGTGCAGTAACAATAATTAATATAGATTTTGATTTTTTATATTTTCTAAATTTAATTATATTATTTGAATCATTAATTTTATTCCAAGATATAAATCCATATATATTTAAAGGAAAGTATAATAAAATAGATAGAATAAAAATACCATACAAATTATTTATATATGAAATATATCCATTACAAATATTATATATACAACCAAATATATAATTTGATGCTTTACCGCAAGATTGTAACCATATATTTAATAACCCACTACAAAGTACTAAAAATCCCAAAAAATTATCATTACTAATAATACTCATAACAAAAGAAAAAACTATTATTATACTATTAATAATAGTTATATATTTTACTTTATTCATAGTACCACCTATTAATATTTTATAAAATATTAATTGCTTAGGTTACGACTAATTACTCAAAAGATTGAATAGAACCATTTCCTTTTTTTATAGTTATTGTATAACTATTTATATTATATGAAATATCTATTATAATTACCTTATTTTTATCAACTGAATAAGTAGCAAGTTCAACATTGCCATTATCTCTTGATAAATCAATATCCATAGTATTTATATAATTATCTTTTTTTAATTCTTGTATGTAATTATCAATATCTGATTTTGTATTTTTTACATTTGTATATTTATATATCTTAGTTGTAATATTTTTATCTTTTTTAACACTCATACTAGATATATTTCTTTTTCCAACAACTTTTGTAATAGCAATAACTTTATCATTTTCAAATTCATAATAATCTATACTTTTGTAATTATTTATAAATTTAAAAAATATAAATATTCCAGTACCTACAATAACAAATGATAAAATTAATACTGATATTAAAACTATTATCAAAGTTTTTAAACTTTTCTTCATATAATTCCTCCTACTATGATTATAACATATATAATAAAAATAAAAACACATAAGTGTCTTTATTTTTCACAAGTAGCGCCTAATGTTTCATATATTTTTTTAACGCCTTTAAGTGTCATTTTATTATCTTTATTAACAAAAGCTTTCATAGATGAATTATCTGAAATATATTTTTTTAAATTCATTTTATTATAGTCAATAGTTACATTTGAAGATACATCTTTAGTTGTCTTAGTTATTTTAAAATCATATCCACCATATTTATCATCTAATGATTTATAAGAATTATTTAGATATGTTTCAAAATATGTTAAAACATTTTCTTTATCTGAAGTAACAACTTCATTCATAGAAACTTTATTAACAACATTTCCTTTTGAATATATTTGATATGTTGTTTTTAAGTTGTACCCTTGAGATGATTGATCACTAGTTAATTCACATTTTGTAACCACTTCTTTATTACTCATGCATCCTGTTATTAAAAACATAAATGATAATAAAAATAAAACTCCAAAAAACTTTTTCATAGAAAACTCCTTTCAACATAGATTATAACATTAATCCTAGAAATAATATATATTTATTACTAATTTTGTAAGATTTTGTCTAAAGTATTTAATTATAATTAAATTAGTGATTTAATATGTATGATAGAAAAGGGAGGATAAAGATGCTAGATATAAATGTAGAATTTACAAAAGGAGTACTATTTATAAGACTAGAAGGTATTTTAGATGATAGTAATATTTGTAATATACAAGATACTATAACTAAAATATTAAAAGAGGGTGGTATTAGATATTTAGTTTTTAATGTTCATAATTTAAAGATAAATTGTGAAGAAAATTTATTTGAAAAATGTGAACAAATTATTAAACTTAACGATGGTAAAATGCTTATATGTGGTATGGAAAATAATACTAATTTTAATAATTATAAGTGTGTTAATGATGAATTAACTGCACTTAGGGTTCTTAGTGTATGTTAAAGCTAGATAATGAATATGAATTATTATATGAAAAATTAGTATTATCCATCGTTAAAAAGTATGGAAGTAATTATAATAAGGAAGATTTATATCAAGTAGGTATGAAAAGAATTAATGAAATTATAAAAAAATATGATCCTAGTATTGGAGTAAAATTTTCAACTTATGCTTATAAACATGTATTAGGAGAAATACTAAAATATATTAGAGAAGATAAGAATATTCATATAAGTAGAGATATTATAACTTTGATGAGAAAAATAAATATAGCAAGTGATCATTATTATAAAAGTTTTGGGAAAAATCCAAATACTAGTGAATTATCTAAAATATTAAATGAAGATGAAAATAAAATAATAAAAGTTTTAAGTATTAATCAAAATACAGAAAGTTTAGATCAAGTATATGATGAAGATAATATGACTTTGGCAGATAAAATATATGTAGAAGAAAGTATATCAAATGAGGATTTAATTAGTTTAAAAGATGCATTAAAAGAACTAAAAGAAGAAGATAGAAAACTAATATATGAGAGATATTTTGAAGATAAAACTCAAACTGAAATAGCAAAAGAAATGAATATAAGCCAAGTTAAAGTTTATAGAATGGAAAGAAAAATACTTGATGAATTAAATGATATGATGAAAGTAGCATAAAATCTTGAATATAATTTTCAAGATTTTTTTGTATAAAAGAAAATAATCTGTTAATAATACAAATGGTGAAGAATATGGAAAAAAAAGAATATCAGAAGTTAACAGAAAAATATAGTCCTAAAGAAAATAAATTAAAAAATGCAATTATAGCATTTTTAATAGGAGGTCTTGTTGGAATTATAGGACAAGCATTAGTAGATTTATATATGAATGTTGGACAAATAAGTCAAAGTGAAGCAACTAGTTTAATGATGGTTACATTAATATTCTTATCTTGTTTGTTTACAGCACTTGGATTTTTTGATAACTGGGTATCAAAAGCAGGCGCAGGTCTTTTTATACCAATTTCTGGTTTTGCACATGCAACAACAAGTAGTGCACTTGAATATAAAAGAGAAGGTTTAGTAATGGGGATAGGATCTAATATATTTAAATTATCAGGTAGTGTCATATTATATGGAGTAATAGCAGCATATGTATTTGGAATAATTAGATTTGTATTTTTTGGAGGTTAGAATATGAATATTAAATTTAATAATGTATATGTACAAGAAGTTTCAACAGTTGCTGGACCATTTGTAATAGAAGGTCCACTAAAAGATAAATTTGATAAGAAATTTATAGATTTCTATGATGGAGAAAAAACTTTCGAAATGTGCGAAATGAAAGAATTACAAGAAGCAATACAAATATTATTAGATAAAACAAAAATGCAACAAGAGGATATTGATTTTGCTATTTCAGCTGATTTAATGAATCAATCAACAATATCAAATTTTGCATATTCAAAATTAGAAATACCATATTTAGGAGTATATAATGCATGTGCATCTATGTGTGAAAGTATATTATTAGCATCATCAATAATTGAAAACAAAAGTGCAAAAAATGCAATATGTAGTACTTCATCACATAATATGACTGCAGAAAGACAATTTAGAAATCCTGTTGAATATGGAGCACCTAAACCTAAAACAACAACGTTTACAGTAACAGGTGCTACTGGAATAATGCTTACAAGCAATAAAACAGACATTAAGGTTACAAGTGCAACAGTTGGTAAGGTAATTGATATGGGTGTTATGAATGTATTTGATATGGGAAGTGTAATGACACCTAGTGCTGGTTATACATTAAATGAGCATCTTAAACAAACTAATACAAATGTATCAGATTATGATCTTATATTAACAGGAGATCTTGGAATATATGGGAAGCAAATATTTAAAGAATATTGTTATAAGGAATATGGAATAAAATTAGAAGATAATTATGATGATTCTGCTACTAGAATATATGATTTTAATAGTGAAGATATATATGCTGGTGGTTCTGGGCCATCTTGTTTACCGCTAGTTGTATATTCAGATATAATTCCAAGAATGAGAAATAAAGAATTAAAAAAAGTATTATTAATAGCAACAGGTGCACTTATGAGTCCAACAACATGTAATCAAAAATTAAGTATACCAAGTGTAAGTCATGCAATATGTTTGGAGGTAATATAATATGATGATTTATTTATATTCATTCTTATTTGCTGGTATTGTTTGTCTTATAGGACAATTAATTTTGGATAATACAAAATTATTACCAGGTCATATAACAAGTTTATTTGTTGCTATAGGTGCAGCATTAGATACATTTGCAATATATGATTTTTTTGTAGATACTTTTGGAGCAGGTGCAGTTGTTTGTATAACAAGTTTTGGGCATTTACTTATTCATGGAGCACTTGCAAAAGCATCTAGTGATGGACTTTTAGGACTATTTACAGGAATGTTTTCTTTAACAGCAACAGGAATAACTGCAACAATAATATTTGCATTTATATTTACATTGATATTTAAACCAAGAGACTAATCTTGGTTTTTATAATACTTTTTTTTAACTTAAGCATACAATATAGGTGTATGTGTAAAAATAAATTAGCACTCTACTATTGAAAATGCTAAAACATAGTGTTATAATTAGAGTGCTTGTGTAAAATGAAGGGAGACATATATGATAAAGTTATTTAAAAATTTAACAAAAAAAGAATATTTTTTAATGTTTATAAGTTTAATATTAATTATATTTCAAGTATATTTAGATCTTAAAATGCCAGATTATATGTCTGAAATAACTGTTTTAGTTCAAACAGAAGGCAGTAAAATGAGTGACATATTAATAAATGGTGGATATATGATGCTTTGTGCATTAGGTAGCTTAGTATCTGCAGTTATAGTTGGATATTTAATATCAAATATATCAGCAAATTTTTCAATGAAGACAAGAAAAAAACTATATGACAAAGTATGTAATTTATCAACTCAGGAGATAAAACAATTTGAAGCAAGTAGTTTAATAACAAGAACAACTAATGATATAACTCAAGTTCAAATGTTTATTGCAATGGGATTACAGTTAATGATTAAATCTCCTATAACTGCTATATGGGCAGTTACAAAAATATTAAATAAAAGTTGGCAGTGGAGTGCTATTACAGCAGTAGCAGTTGTTATTTTATTATCAACAATAATTACATTAATATCTATTGTTATGCCAAGATTTAAAATAGTTCAAAAATTGATAGATAAAATAAATGGTGTTACAAGAGAAAATCTAACTGGTATTAGGGTAGTTAGAGCATTTAATGCAGAAAGTTATCAAGAAAATAAATTTGAGGATGTTAATGATAAATTGACTAATATGCAGTTATTTAATCAAAAAGCATTTGCAGTATTATCACCTATAATGTATTTAGTTATGCAATTTTTAACACTTACTATTTATTTTGTTGGAGCATATTTAATTAAAGAAGCACTTATGGTAGATAAACTTGCATTATTTGGAGATATGATAGTATTTAGTTCATATGCTATGCAGGTAATTATGTCATTTTTAATGCTTTCTATGATATTTATGATGTTACCAAGAGCAGGTGTATCTGCAAGTCGTATTAATGAGGTATTAGATACAAAAATAAATATTATTGATGGAAATGTAAAAAAAGGAAAAAGTAATCAAGTTGGTACAGTTGAATTTAAAAATGTATCATTTAAGTATCCAGATGCAGAAGAATACTTATTAAAGAATATATCATTTAAAGTAGATAAAGGACAGACAGTTGCATTTATAGGATCAACAGGTAGTGGTAAATCAACTCTTATTAATTTAGTACCAAGATTTTATGATGCAACAGAAGGGGAAGTACTTGTTGATGGTGTAAATGTAAAAGATTATAAACAAGAATGTCTATATAATAAAATTGGTTATGTACCTCAAAAAGCAGTTTTATTTGATGGTACAGTAAATTTTAATGTTGCATATGGAGATAATGGAAAATCAAAAATAAGTGAAAAAAAGATAAAAGAAGCTATAAAGGTTGCACAAGCAACTGATTTTGTCGAAAAGATGGATGATAAATATGATTCACATATTGCAAGTGGTGGAAGTAATGTGTCAGGAGGACAAAAACAAAGATTGGCAATAGCAAGAGCAATCGCTCGTGATCCTGAAATCTATATATTTGATGATTCATTTTCAGCACTTGATTACAAAACAGATTCGGTACTTAGAAGAGAATTAAAAAAATATACAAAGAATGCTACTTCTTTAATTGTTGCACAAAGAATAGGAACTATTATGAATGCGGATAAAATAATAGTTTTAGAAAATGGAGAATGTGTTGGAATGGGTACACATAAAGAATTATTAAAAAGTTGTCCTGTGTATAAAGAAATAGCACTATCTCAGATTACAGAGGAGGAATTAAATAATGAATAATGAAAAAAGAGTAAGACCTCCAAGAGGACCAATGAGAAGAGGAGTAGTAGAAAAACCAAAAAATCTTCTAAGT
This sequence comes from uncultured Bacilli bacterium, assembly GCA_947629025.1. GTDB lineage: Bacteria > Bacillota_I > Bacilli_A > RF39 > UBA660 > CAG-433. The sequence goes on from CANRCC010000019.1 coordinate 10,073, forward strand.
GCAATGAAAAGATTATTTAGTGAACTAAAAAGTTTTAGAATATTTATCATAATATCAATTATTTTAGCAATTACAGGTTCAATTTTATCAATAGTTGCACCTGATAAACTTGCTGATTTAACAGATGAAATATCAAAGGGCCTTGTTGTAAATACTAGCAATTTAGAGCAGCTAACAAAAAAAGTAACAAATAATTTAAAAGATAACTTAAATAGTGAAAATATACAAAAAATTTTAGATATTAAATTAGATGAAAAGACTATATATTATATTAATTCATCTAATGATATTACAAATGATGATAAACAAGAATTTAACTTAGCATTATCAAAAATATCACAAGATAAATCTAAAATGTTATCATATATATTACAAATGCCTGATTCTACATTAAAAATAGTACTTGGTGATTCTACTTATAATGGAGTTACTATAAAGTTAGATGAAAAGAAAAAATTTATAGAAATGTTTGAAAATAAAAGTGCAAATAATTCAAACATACCAAAAAGTATTTTAAGTGTAATACTTAATCCAATTACAGTAGATAATACAAAAATATCTACTAAAGATCAAATAAAATTTTTAGAAAATATTAATGGTATTACAAAAAAGACAACTCCACAAAAAATATATTCTAAAATAGATAAAATGCCTGATAGTATAAAAAAGATAGTAGAACCATTTATGAATATTGATAAAGTAAAAAAAATAACATTATTTTTAGTTATTTTATACGTATTTAGTGCATTATTTAATTATATTCAAGCAATAATAATGACTAATGTATCAAATAAATTTGCAAAAAGACTAAGAAGTCAAATATCTACTAAAATAAATAAATTACCTTTAAAATATTTTGATAGTCATTTATCTGGTGATATATTATCAAGGGTTACAAATGATGTAGATATGATTGCACAATCTATGAATCAGTCATTAGCAACTTTAGTTAGTGCAATAACATTGTTTTTAGGAACAATTATAATGATGTTTTACACTAACTATATAATGGCAATCACTGCAATATTATCTAGTTTAATAGGATTTATACTTATGTTTACTATTTTAGGTAAATCTCAAAAATACTTTACAAGAAGACAAATAGAACTTGGTAATTTAAATGGTCATATTGAAGAAATATATTCTAACTTAAATATAGTAAAAGTATATAATGGTAAAAAACAATCTGATGAAAAATTTGATGAATTAAATAAAAGGGTTTATGAATGTAATCGTAAGAGTCAATTCTTATCTGGATTAATGCAACCAATTATGATGTTTATAGGTAATTTTGGATATGTATCAGTTTGTATAGTTGGAGCAGTTTTAACTATGAATGATGTAATTACATTTGGTACTATAGTTGCATTTATAACTTATGTAAGATTATTTACATCACCTTTATCTCAAATTGCACAAGGTATGACTGCAATGCAATCAACAGCAGCAGCATCTGAAAGAGTATTTGAATTTTTAGATGAAAAACAAATGAGTAATGAAAGTGATGTAAAAGAATATTTAGATAAAGATACTGTAAAGGGTAAAATTGAATTTAAAAATGTTAAATTTAGATATGATGGAAATGATGAAGATACCATTAAAAACTTTAGTGCAGTTGCAAAACCTGGTGAAAAAATTGCAATAGTTGGACCAACAGGTGCTGGTAAAACAACTATGGTTAATTTACTTATGAAATTTTATGAAATTAATAGTGGTGATATTTTAATAGATGGTAAATCAATTTATGATTTAACTAGAGAAAATGTTCATGAGTTATTTACAATGGTATTACAAGATACATGGGTTTTTGATGGAACAATAAAAGAAAATATTATATATAATAAAAAAGATGTAAGCGATGAAAAAGTAAAAGAAGTATGTAAAATTGTTGGACTTCATCACTTCATTAAAACATTACCTAAAGGATATGATTCAAAATTATCAGATAATGATAGTATATCAGCTGGACAAAGACAACTATTAACAATAGCAAGAGCAATGCTTAATAATTCACCATTTTTAATACTAGATGAAGCAACAAGTAATGTAGATACTAGAACAGAAGAATTAGTACAAAAAGCTATGGATAAATTAACAAAGGGAAAAACATCATTTATAATAGCCCATAGATTATCTACAATTAAAAATGCAGATTTAATATTAGTTATGAAAAATGGAGATATTATAGAGTCTGGTAATCATAAAGAATTAATAGAAAAGAAAGGATTCTACGCAGAATTATATAATTCTCAATTTGAAATTTAAAGCAATGAAAATTGCTTTTTTTTTATTCTACTTTAGATAGTTCTATTATTAAATCAAAATTGTCATCTTTAGCCATAATATTTTTATGAAGCATACCACATTTTTCACATTTATATATTATCTTAAATGTATTTTTAAATTTTTCAATACCAATAGGTTTAAGAAGACCTTTGCAATTATTTAATCTATCACCAGGATTTATATCAACATGCTTTGAATATAAACAATAATTACAATGATCTCTTGCAGTATAATTTGTTTTACTAACAGTTTTATTACAATTTTCGCATATAAATTCTTCATCAATCATATTAAACTTTTTCATAAACTCACCTTGAATTAATGATAGCATATTTTTATATTTAATGGTATAATAATTTTTAATTAATATATTATGATTAATAAGGAGATAGAAAAAATGATAAAGAAAAATTCAAAGTTATTTAGTTTGTTATTTACGATTATAATTGGAAGCATAGTTTACTATGTAATTTTGCCACCAATTAATTTACATAGTTTAGTATTTTGGTTTTTTGTATTTATGTTGATAGTTATATTTTATATAATAAATAATTGTTTAAACTTATCACAAAATATAATATATACAATAACAGGAAAAAGAAAAAATAATAATTTAGGCACACATAAAATATTATTATTTATTCCAATAGTTATAGCATTAATAATAATATTAAATATTGCACTTTCACCAGTATTTAATGCAAAATCATATTATAATAGAATTAAGGTAAGTGAAGATGGAAAATTTACAACAGATGTAAAAGAAGTAGATTTTAGCAAAATACCATTATTAGATAAAGATTCATCACAAAAATTAGGTGATAGAACGATGGGTCAAATGAGTGAATTAGTCTCACAATTTGACGTATCTAATATATATACTCAAATAAATTATAATGATAAAATTATAAGAGTAACACCACTTGAATATAATGGATTCATTAAATATTTTACAAATAGAAAAAATGGTGTTACAGGATATATAACAGTTGATTCTACAAATGGAGAATCAAAATTAGTTAAATTATCAAAAGGTATGAAATATATGCCATCAGCAATGTTTAATGAAAATTTAACTAGAAAACTTAGATTCTCATATCCATTTGATATATTTGGAGAATATAGCTTTGAGATAGATAACAAAGGTAATCCATATTGGATTGTACCAGTTGTAAAATATGTTGGTGTTGAACTTAAAAGAGATATAAAAGAGGTTATAATATTTAATCCTATAGATGGTTCATCTAAAAAATATTCAGTAGATAAAGTACCAAAATGGGTAGATCATGTATATCCTGCAGATTTAATAATAGAACAAGTAGATGATTGGGGTAAATATAAAAATGGTTTTATTAATACTAAATTTGGACAAAAGGGAGTAGTTAAAACAACAGATGGTTATAATTATATAGTTAAAGATGATGATGTATTCTTGTATACAGGTATAACATCTGTAATAAGTGATGAATCAAATATTGGATTTATACTTACTAATTTAAGAACTAAAGAAACTAATTTTTATAATATTGCAGGAGCAGAAGAATATTCTGCGATGAGTTCAGCAGAAGGTCAAGTACAACAAATGAATTATGTATCTACATTTCCACTTTTAGTAAATTTAGATAATAAACCAACATATTTAATATCTCTTAAAGATAGAGCAGGTCTTGTAAAAATGTATGCTTTTGTAGATGTAAAAGATTATCAAAAAGTAGTAGTAACAGATTCTTCAAAAGGAATAAAGAAAGCTGCAGAAAATTATCTAAATGATACAGAAGATACTGAATCTGACAGTAAATTAATTAAAAAAGATATAGTAGTTAAGCAAATAAAAGATGTAATTATAGATGGAAATACATATTATTATATAATTGATAATAATGATCAAAAATATAAAGTATCAATAAAGATTAATAGAAATTTACTTCCATTTATAAAAGAAAATGACACATTAAAAATTGAATATTCAAAAGAAAATGATGTTATTGATATAAAAAATATTGAAAGGTAGTATTATGAAAGTATTAACAGTAAAGCAGCCTTATGCATCGTTAATTGCTAATAAGTATAAAAAATATGAATTTAGAAGCTGGAAGACAAAATATAGAGGTGAACTTTATATTCATGCAGGTAAGGGTATAGATAAAAACAGAATTAATACTTTTAGTGATTATAATATTGAGTATCCATCTGGTTATATAATTGCAAAAGCCAATCTAGTAGATTGTATACTTGTTGATGAAAAAATGGATGAAGAACTAAGAAAAATAAATCCAAAAGTTTATAGTAATAATCATGTAGGATACTATGCATGGAAACTTGAAAATATAGAAATACTAAAAGAACCTATAAAAGCAAATGGTAAACTTAGTATATGGAATTATGAATAGTAACTAATATGAAATTTATGGAAAAAACTAGGTTAAATTTAACGTTTATCTAGTTTTTATTTTGTATATAATTTTAAATATGATATAATTATCTTAGTATAGGAAGTAGGTGAAGTAATGGATTATAAATTTGTTATTAACGATTTTGAGGGACCACTTGATTTATTACTTCACTTAATAAAAATATCTGAGGTTGATATTTATGATATACAAGTAGAAGAAATAACAAAACAATATCTAGATTTTATACAAAGTATGGAAGATATGAATTTGACAATTGCTTCTGAATATCTTGTTATGGCATCAGAATTAATTGAACTTAAATCTAAATTATTACTTCCATCAAATAAAGATTTAGGTGAAGATGAGTATGAAGAAGATCCAAGAGAAAATTTAATAAATAGACTTCTTGAATATAAAAAATATAAAGATATGGTTGATACTTTTAAAGAATTAGAAGAAGAAAGAAAAGATATATTTACAAAAGAACCAGTTGATTTAAGTGAATTTAAAGATATTGAAACTATAAATAATGGAGATATAACATTAGAAGACTTAGTCAATGCTCTTAATAATTTTTTAAAAAGAAAAGAAGATGAAAAACCTATTCAAACTAAAATAACAAAAAAAGAATTATCAGTTAAAGATAGAACAAATGAAATTAGAAATATATTAAAAAAGAAGAAAAAGGTATCATTTTTTGACTTATTTGAAATTAAAACAAGAGAGTATGTTGTTGTAACATTTTTATCAATACTTGAAATGGCCAAAAGAGGAGAATTAAATATTATTCAAGAAGATAATTTTAATGAAATTGTAGTAAATTTAAAAGAGGGTGAAGTAAATGATTAGTGCACTTGAATCAATATTATTTGCGGTAGGAGAAGAGGGATTAGATATATCTCAAATATCAGAAATAATAGATAAAGATGAAGAATATGTAAAAAAAATAATAGATGATTTAGATAAAAAATATTCATCAGAAGATAGTGGAATAGAACTTAAATTACTAGGAAATAAATATAAATTAATAACAAAATTAAAAAATAGTGATTATTTAAAAAGACTAACTGATAGTGTTAGTAATACACTTAGTAAGTCTGCTTTAGAAACTCTTGCTATAATCGCATACAATGAACCAATAACAAGAGTACAAATTGATGAAATAAGAGGAGTTAATTCATCTCAAATGCTTAGAAATTTGTTATCTAAAGGTTTTATAGAAGATGATGGAAAAAGTGATTTACCAGGTAAACCTATTTTATATAAAACAACAAATCATTTCTTAGATTATTTTGGGTTATCAACAAAAGATGATCTTCCTAAGATTAATATTGAAGATATAGAAGTATTAGATGATGAAGATTTATTTTTATCAAGATATCAAGAAGAGGGTGATGATAAATGATAGGAGTTTTAATCGCATCAAAAGCAGAATGGAAAGTCTTACTTGAAATATATAATATCACAGAAGAATATTTAGAAAAATATCCATATGGAGAATATTATAGAACAAAGTATAACAATAAAGATGTAGTTTTCTTTAGAAGTGGAGTAAAAAAAATAAATGCAAGTGCATCGCTACAGTATATGATTGATAGATTTGATTTAAAAGAGGTAATAAATATAGGAGTTGCAACCTCATCAACAGAAGAATTAAATTATAATGATGTATTAATTCCAGAGGGAGTAATTGATTATGATTTTATTATAAGAGATTCTGATGAGATAAAAGAAGATTATATTATGATGATGGATGTACCAAAAATATCACTAAATCATAAAATTGGTATTTTAGGCACATCTGATAAAGCATTAATGAACTGGAAAGATTATACTTATTTAAGTAGTAATGGTATTATGGCATCAGATAGAGAAGCTTCTGCAGTACTAAAAATATGTAATATAAATGCAATTAAATGTATAATAATAAAAGGCATATGTGATAAACCTATAAAAGGTGATGATAGTTATAATGAACAATTAGATGTTTATGAATATAATTTACCAATAGTTATGAAAAAACTAATTGAAGATTATTTTACAGAGGTAATATAGTATGAAAAGAATTTTATGTATTTTAATGATATTTATGTTTGTAGGATGTAATATAGATACAGAAAAAGAAGTAAATGAAACACAAAAAGAAAAAGAAAAAAACGAATATATAAGTTATGTAAAAAAAGTTAAAACTATTAAAGAATCAAGTAGTTCTTTACCATTTGATGTTGAAGTTTTATTTGATAAAATAACAAAAGAAGAGGTTAGATATCAAGTAATTATTGATAACCCAAAAGAAGATATAACTGATGTAAAAGCAGTCGCAGTACATAATATGCAAACTGATGATGTATTTCCTAGTACTGGAATATTTGAAAAAACAATGGATTTAATACCAAATGGAAAACCAGAAGGAATTATATTAATTGGATACATTCCATATACTGGTTCAATAGATAAGTTTAAGTGTGAGATAAAAGTATTAATTGAATATAAATATCAAAATAAAAAATATACAGGATATTATGTGACAAAAAAATAATATTTAATCATCTATAATCTTATATGAGGATAGGTGATAATATGAAAGTAAAAATATTTGATGAGAGTCACGAAGCAGATTTAGAATCAAGAGTAAATGAATTTTTAAAAGATCATAAAGATATAATTGATATTAAATTTCAGGTAAGTATTACAATGTTTTCAGAGGAACAAATTTATTGTTTTTCCGCAATGATTATGTATAAATAATATTGAAAATTTAATTTTCAAGTAGTATAATATCTTCCTAACAAGGAGGATTTTTCTATGAAATTAGATAGTATAATTGATAGAGAAAAGAAAATTTTTTCAAAGCAAGAAGTTGTTGAAATAATCAATTTATATCTAAAATCAATTTATGATGATATAGATTTAATTAAAGACTATGATAATATAGTAAAAAAAGATTTGGTTCTTGAAAGAATATTAAAAAATCATATTAATTATACTGAAGATGAAGATATATCAATATTTGTTAGAATGAAAAATAACTTAAAAGCAATAGATTATTTTATAGAAGATACAAAAAAATCTTCCTTTACTAAAGAAGAAATAATAATATTAATTGATTGTTATGTTCAATCAGTATATGATGATGTATTATTTATTGATAAATATGATTATAGTGAAAATACAATAGAAAAAAATTTAGCATTAGAGAAAGTTTTAATGTATAAACTAAGTTATGGATTACATGATGGAAGAAAATAAAAAAGTACAATGTACTTTTTTTACATTATATTCATTGAATTTTGATATGATGCATTTATATAATCACTACTCATTTCTGTATAATCAACTGCTTTTGGATAAATATTATTTTCTAATTTTTGAACTTTATTTTCTAAATTTTGCATAGATTTTTCTAAATTAGATATTCTTGATTCTAAATTATTATAACTATTTGAATTATTAGAATTTTGATTAAATCCCATATTTGGCATCATATTATATGGTTGCATAGGCATAATTGGCATATTAGGGTATTGCATATTAACTGCATTATATGCTTCAAAACCTGGTCTTTCGTCATATATGAAAGTTTTATCATAACTATTTGAATTCATAGTTGACCTCCTTATTTCTTTCAATTTTAGTATATTCAACTATTTATTTTTTGTTTGGGCTATAGTATAATTATCTAGGTGGTATTTATGAGACTTAGAAATATAAAAGGAGCAGACAAAATAATAGAAAATTCTAATTATGTTGTAATAAATCCAGAAAAATACAAAGGTAAGTGGGATAGTGTATTTAATAATTCTAATCAGATACATATAGAAATAGGTATGGGTAAAGGTAATTTTATAATACAGATGGCTAAAAATAATCCAAATATTAATTTTATAGGTATCGAAATGTATGATAGTGTTATAGTAAAAGCAATTCAAAAACTAGAAAAAGAAAATTTAAATAATATAAAATTAATCAGAATGGATGCAAGATTATTAGAAGATGTATTTGATAAAGAAATAAATTTAATATACTTAAATTTTTCAGATCCTTGGCCTAAGAAAAGAAATTCAAAAAGAAGATTAACTCATCATAGATTTTTAAATATATATGAAAATATTTTTAAAGATAAAAAAGTAATATATATGAAAACGGATAATACAGCATTATTTGAGTTTTCACTACAATCATTAAGTGAATTTGGATATACACTTAAAAATATCTCTTTAGACTTACATAATAGTGATTATGATGAAAATGTATTAACAGAATATGAAGAAAAATTTTCAGAAAAAGGAATAAAAATAAATAGACTTGAAGCATATAAAGATTGATAATAAAGTTAATTTATGTTATATTTATTTAATAAAGGGAGGCTATAATAGTGATAAAAAAAGTATCAAAGATAACAATAGTAGTATTTATGTTAGTAATTTTATCTGGATGTAATAATGATTTTAAAAAAGTGTCATATATAGATTATGAAGAATATTTTAACAAAAAAAGTGGATATGTAATTATAGATAATTCATCTAATAATGGTCTTGAAATAGTAAGAGAATTACAAGCTAGTAATGGTAAAATCCAAGTGATTTATATGGAATTTATGACTGATGAAGAAGCAGATAAATATATAAATGAAAATTATTCAAAAGAAGATGGTTATAAAATTAAAGTAAATGATAATTATACGACTATAAAAAATACAAAGGATGGATATTTTAAATTATATAAAGTAGAAAATATTATAATTTATGCATCTTCAAATGATAAGAAAAACAGAAAAAATATAAATGATATTTTTAAAGATTTAGGATATTAGTCCTAATTTTTTAACTTGGAGGATTATATGGAAAAAGTATTATTGTGTATATTAGATGGAGTAGGAGAAAATAAAGAAAATAAAGGTAATGCATTTATTAATGCAAATACACCAAATATAGATTATTTAAGTAACAAATATAAAAAATATTTAATTGAAGCATCAGGAAAATATGTAGGTCTTCCAGATAATCAAATGGGTAATAGTGAAGTAGGCCACTTAAATATAGGTGCTGGAAAAATAATATATCAGCCATTACAACTTATTAATAAGGCAATTGAAGATAAAACATTTTATGAAAATAAAGCAATTATTAATGCAATAGAGCATTCTAAAAATAATAAATCAAAACTACATATTATGGGCTTGTTAAGTGATGGAGGAGTACACTCACATATAAATCATTTTAAGGCAATATTAAAAATGTGTTTTGAACATAAATTAGATAAGGTGTATTTTCATATTTTTACTGATGGAAGAGATACTTATCCTGATAGTAGTAAAAAATATTTATCTGATTTACAAAATGAAATAGATAAATATAATATTGGAACAATTGCAAGCATATCTGGAAGATATTATGCGATGGATAGAGATAAAAGATGGGATAGAATAAAAGAAGCTTATGATGCACTTGTTTATGAAAATGATAAAAAGTATTCTAATTTTAATGAAATAATAGATGAAAATTATAAAAATGATATAACTGATGAATTTATAATCCCAAGTATTTTAGATGATAAGTCAAAAATAGAAGATAATGATAGTATAATTTGGGTTAATTTTAGACCAGATAGAAGTATTGAGTTATTAACAGCTTTAACAAATGATAATTTTAATGAATTTAAAACAAAAAAGATAAACAATTTATATTTAACTACTATGATGTATGTAAGTGAAAATATAAAGTCTGATATTGCATTTAAAATGCAAGAATTAAATAATACGCTAGGTCAATATTTATCAAAACTTGGTAAAAAACAACTTAGAATTGCTGAAACAGAGAAATATGCGCATATTACTTACTTTTTTGATGGTGGAAAAGATTTAGAACTTTCAAACTGCAAAAGAATATTAGTGCCATCACCAAAAGTAACTACATATGATTTAAAACCAGAAATGAGTGCAAGAGAAATAACAGATACTTTACTAAAAGAAATGGATTCTTCTTATGATTTTATTCTTCTTAATTTTGCAAATTGTGATATGGTTGGTCATACAGGAGATTATAATTCAACTATAAAAGCAGTAGAAACAATTGATGAGTGTATTATGAAAATTTATAAAAAGTGTATAGAAAACGATTATATATTAATTATAACTGCAGATCATGGAAATTGTGAACGTATGATAGATGAAAATAATAATGTAGTAACAAGTCATACAAATAATAAAGTTCCATTGATAGTTTGCAAAAATGTAAACTGTAATGTAAAAAAACTCTCTGATATTGCCCCTTTTATATTAAAATTAATGAATTTAGAAATACCAGATGAAATGAAATGATTTTTGTGTTATAATTATACAAAATAGGAGGTGTCTATGAAGAAGATTATAAATTATGCAATATTTATATTTATATTTGCGCTTTATTTTATAACATTTTTGATGATTTATGATAACTTCAGAGAAAGAAAACTTAATTCTCAAGAGAAAAAAGCATTAGACATCTTCGAGAAAAAAATTGATGTAAAAGAAAATCCTGTAGAAGAAGAAGTAAAAACTGTTAATTATAGAGGTTATACAATATTAGGTAGAATTGAAATTCCATCAGTAGGAATAAATACTGTTATAATAAAAGAACAAACATATGCTGCAATGAATATTGGTGCTATAAAAAGTTATGGAGTTGACTTAAATGAACCAGGAGGATTTGTAATATCAGCTCATAACTTTAGAGGAAAAACTCCATTTTTCTATCCAATATTAAGATTAAAAAATGGAAGTAAAATATATATATCAGATACTAAATCAAGAAGATTAGAATATACAGTATATTCAGTAAGTAGATATGTTGCACCTAATGATACTAGTTACTTAACTTATATGGATGGATACCATGTAACTTTAGTAACGTGTGAAAATGGTGGTAAAAGCAGAATTATTGTAAAGGCAAGAATTGAATAAGGATATCTTTTTTAGATATTTTTTTATTGACAAACTATTATTGGTAAAGGTATACTAATAATATATAAATATAATAGGAGAGTATGTTATGAAAAGTAAGATAAGAGCTAAAATATTATT
>CANRCC010000020.1 GCA_947629025.1 uncultured Bacilli bacterium
AGATAAACTTTATGATGCTGTAAATACCATAAATAAACTTACTTGTACTGATTAAAAATATTAGATTTTGGTAGTTGGTTGGTAGTTGAAAGCATTATTTTATAAAAATCAAAAATTACAAAGCCCTGTAATTTCAAGCAAAAAACAAAAATGAGTCAGCTTTCGCTGACTCTTCAGGGGGTTTTGGTTACACACTTTCACATGTGTTAGTAAAAGTGCGGTCACGTAACATACGTTACGCTATATTAATAATAATGTATTTTTTTCCAAAAGTCAATATCTAATCCATATTTATTGTTTCTTTAAGTACATCTTTAAGTAATTTATAATCGTCTATATCTCTTAAAATTTCTTCACTATCTTTTTTTGCATCAAGAAGCATATTATAATCTTTCGTTAAATTAGCAAGTTTAAATGTCATATCTCCACTTTGTTTTACACCAAACAAATCACCATATCCTCTTAATTTTAAATCTTTTTCTGCTAAAACGAATCCATCATTTACATCTTTCATTATCTTTAATCTTTTTGAATCTTTATTTGATATTAATATACAGTAAGATTGAAAATCATTTCTTCCTACTCTACCTCTTAATTGATGAAGTGTTGCTAAACCAAATTTATATGCATCAAATATTACTATCATACTTGCATTTTTTATATCAATTCCTACTTCTATAACCGTTGTACTAATTAATATATCAATATTTTTATTTAAAAAATCATTCATAACACTTTCTTTTTCTTTAGAACTTAGTTTACCATGTAATATTCCTATATTATAATTTTTAAATGCTAGTTTAAACTTTTTTTCAAGTTTTTCAATATCTTCATTTTCATCTTCAGCACCCTCTATTAATGGAGATACTATATATATTTGATGTTTTAAGTCTAATTCATTCTTTATCTTATATAAAACTGATTTTATCTCACTTGAATCAAATACTTCTGTTATTATCTTTTTTCTTCCATTTGGCATAGATTTAATTATTGATATATCCATATCACCATATATAGTAAGTGCATATGTTCTTGGTATTGGTGTTGCACTCATATATAAAACATCTGGCATATTACCTTTATTTCTTAAATTATTTCTTTGGTTAACTCCAAATCTATGTTGTTCATCTGTTATTACTAAACCTAAATTATTATAATTTATATCTTCTTGAATTATTGAATGTGTTCCTATTATTATATTTATATTACCATTTTTGATATCTTCATATATTTTCTTTTTATCACTCTTTTTAGTACTACCTAATAATAGGCATATATTTATATTAAATTGCTTAAATAAATTACTAACATTTTCATAATGCTGCTTAGCTAATATTTCAGTTGGAGCCATAAGTGCACTTTGATAACCAGATAAATATACTGCATACATACTTATTATAGATACAATTGTTTTACCCGAACCAACATCACCTTGAATTAATCTATTCATCCTTTTTTCACTTTTTAAATCATTAAATATATCTTCAAGTGCATTTAATTGATCATCTGTTAAATTAAATGGCAAACTAGATATAAATTCATTTATTTTTTCTTTATTAACTTCTTTTTTATAACCTATACTCATTTGTCCATTTCTATATTTTAGTGCATTTATCTTAAGCATAAATAAGAATAATTCTTCATACTTTTCTCTTATTATTGATTTATTTAAAATTAATTTATTACTTGGATTATGAATATTATATATTGCATCTTTTTTACTTATAAAATCATATTTTTCTATAAACTTATCTGGTATATAATCTATAATATTAATATCATTTAATGAATTATTTATAACTGTATTAAGTGTTTTATTAGTTATACCTTTAGTTAAATGATATATAGGTTCTATATCTATTTTATTTCCTATATCATATAATTTTATGTCTGCTGCTAGTAAGGTATTTTTTTCCTTTTGATATTTTCCTATTACAGTTATATATTTACCTATTTGTAAATTATTTTTTAAAAAACCTCTATTAAATATCACGACATTAATAATTTGACTATCAATATCTAATCTAAAAGTCAATCTATTCATTCTTTTAAAATAACTAATTAATGGATTAGATATTATTCTACCACTTATTACTACTTTTTCACTATCTAGATTTGTCTTTTTTAATACTTCATATCTAAATGGATAATACGTAATTAAATCATAAATATTATATATATTTAACTTATTTAAAGTCTTTTCAGTTTTCTCACCAATTCCTTTTATAGTATTTAAATCGAACATATTTTCACTCTTTTCTTAATTCTTAAAAATATTATAACATATTTTAAAAAAAGTCTTGACAAAAGTAGGCAAAATAAGTAATATAAATAGCACCAATTCCCAAATGGCGAATTGGCTGCTAGTATCACACTAGCCAACCCCTTTTTATTCTTTTTTATGAAACTGTTCTCAGGGGGACAGTTTCTTTTTTTTGCAAAAAAAATAAAAGTCGTATTAACTTTTATTTTTCAAGTGATTTGTAATAATTAAATCTTTTTATTGCTTCTTTTTTATTTTCTTCAAGTAATGTATTTGCTAATTTTTTATCTACAGCTTTTATCATTGAATATCTATTTTCACCCTCAAGAAATAAATCATATAAATCAAAATTTGGTTCTTTATAATCTAAAGTAAATTCGTTATTTGTTCCATCATATCTAAATATTGGAAAATATCCTGATTGTACTGCTAATTTTTCTTCTTCTATTGAATTATTCATTCCAGCTTTTATTCCATGACTTATACAAGGAGAATATGCGATTATAAGTGATGGACCATTATGTTCTTTTGCTTCCTTTATTGCTTTTATTGTCTGATTCATATTTGCACCTAAACTAATATGTGCTACATATACATTTGGATAATTCATCATCATTTTTGCTAAATCTTTTTTTGATGTTTTCTTACCAGAATAAGCAAATTTAGCAACTGCTCCTTCTTTAGTTGATTTTGATGCTTGACCTCCTGTATTTGAATAAACCTCAGTATCTAGTACTAATATATTAACATTTTCTCCTGATGCCATAACATGATCTAATCCACCAAATCCAATATCATAGCTCCAACCATCTCCACCTATTATCCATACACTTTTTGATGGTATATATTCTTTTAATGGTATTAATTCTGGAACTTCATCATAATTAATATTATCCATTACCTCTTTTGTTATTTTATAGTTATCTTTATTAGTTAACCACTTATTAAACATTTCTACATTTTTTATTCCTAGTTTATCTTTTAATCTATTTCTCATGATATTTGATATTTTTTCTTTCATATTTTTTATTGTAATTTGCATTCCAAGACCATATTCAGCATTATCTTCAAATAGAGAATTTGCCCAAGATACATTATATGGTGTAGATGGCATACTACCACCATATATTGATGAACAACCTGTAGCATTTGCAATTATAATTCCATCTCCATGTATTTGTGTTAATAATTTAATATATGGAGTTTCACCGCATCCTGCACAAGCACCAGAATACTTAAATAATGGTTCGTTAAATGCTAAACCTTTAATATTATTTTCTGAATATAATTTTTTGTTTGTAACATTTATTATTTCATTATTAATTCTTTTTACTTCACTATTTTTTTTCATAACTAATGCTTTTGAACCTGCTTTACCAGGACAGGTATTTGCGCATACTCCGCATCCTGTACAATTTTCATATGATATTTCAAGTGCATATTTATATTCATCATTTCCAAGGCAAGGAATTGCAATTACATTAGGATTATTTTTTATCTCTTCTTCTGTCATTAGTTTTGGACTTATTACACCATGTGGACAAACAATAGAACATTGATTACATTGTATACAATTATCTGTAAGCCAGCATGGTAAATTTTCTGCAATATTTCTTTTTTCTAATTTTGACGTATCAACATCAAATGTTCCATCTTTATGAATTTCAAATTCTTCTACAGGTATTTCATTACCTTTTAGATGACTAATTGATTCTAAAACACCTTTTGTTTTTTTCATATTTTTATCTAAACTTTTCCATTCATTTTTTATATCAACACTTTTAATACTATTACATGCATTCATAAAAGCATTTATATTGTTATTTACTATTTCTTCACCTTTTTTTAGAAAATGTTTTTCTATACTTTCTTTCATTTTATCTTGTGATAATTTAAGTGGTAAAATCTTTGTTATGTATATTATAACTATTTCCATTATAGTGCTTATCTTATTTGGTATATTATATTTTTCTGCGATTTTATATGCATCTATTGTATAGAATTTTATTTTATTATTAGCAAGAATACTTTTTACATTATTAGGTAAAAATTTATCAAGTTCTTTATCGTTTTTATCAGTTACTAATATAAATATTCCATTTTTTCTTATTCCTTTTAAAACATCATATTTCTTTAAATATACATCTTTTGTACATACAACTATATGAGGTTCCTCAATATAATAAGACAATCTAACTTGTTCTTTACCTATTCTTAAGTGACTTTTAGTTACTCCACCACTTTTCTTTGAGTCGTATTCAAAATATCCTTGAATATATCCATCAGTATTTTCTCCTACCATTTTAATTAAATCTTTTGATGCAGATATCATTCCATCAGAACCATATCCATATATTAATAATTCTATATTTTTCTTTTTACTTTTAATTTCAACTGGTTTTAAACTTTTATTAGTGATATTATCATTTATACCTATAGTAAATGAATTTATTGGTTCTTTATTGTCTAGATTTTTAAATACTGCATAAAGATCTTTTAAATCAGTATTTTTACTTGATATACCATATCTTCCTCCTACTACTAATGGCTTTTTCTTTTGATCATTTAAAATATTTACAACATCTAAGTATAATGGTTCTGCACTACCTGCTTCTTTTGCTCTATCTAATACTGCGATTTTTCTAACTGTTTTAGGCATTACATCTAAGAAATATTTTTTTGAGAATGGTCTATATAAATGAACTTCAATAAGTCCAACTTTTTCATCTTTTTCATTAAGAATATCAACAAGTTCTCTTATTGAATCACAAACTGATCCCATTGCAACTATTATTTTTTCTGCTTCTTTATGTCCGTAGTAATTAAAAGGTTTATATGTTGTATTAAACTTTTCATTTATTTTTTCCATATAACTATTAACAACGTTTGGCATTTCTTCATAGTATTTATTTCTAACTTCTAAATTTTGAAAATAAACATCATCATTTTGCGTTGTTCCTCTTACTACCTTTTTTGCAAGCATACTATTTTTTCTAAATTCATCTATTTTATCAAATGGAACTATATCTTTTATATCATCAATTTCAGGAAGCATTATCTTATCTATTTCATGACTTGTTCTAAATCCATCAAAGAAATTTACAAAAGGTAATCTACCATCTATTGCAGATAAATAACTTATTAGAGTCATATATACTACATCTTGAACATTTGATGATGAAAGCATACAAAAACCCGTTGTTCTTGCTGCATATATATCCGAATGATCTCCAAATATACTAAGTGCATGTGTAGCGACTGTTCTTGCCGCTACATTAATTACACATGGAAGCATTTCACCAGCAATTTTATACATTGATGGAATCATTAATAATAATCCTTGACTTGCAGTATAAGTACTTGCTATTGAACCTGTTTGAAGTGAACCATGAACAAGACCTATCGCACCTGCTTCACTTTGCATTTCTACCAAATTTACTTTATTACCAAATATATTTTTTACACCCTTATTACTCCACTCATCTATATATTCTGCCATTGGTGATGCAGGTGTTATTGGATATATACCAGCAATTTCTGTAAACATATATGAAATATGTGCACATGCTTCATTCCCATCCATTACTCTATACTTTTGCATTATATCACTTTCCTATCAAAATAATTATACCATTAAAAAATGAGATTTAGAATATTAAATCTCATTTTTTGCTTTTTCTTCATCAACCATAGAATATATCTTACTAGTAAAATTAAGATAATCCTCTTTATAATGTTGTAATTATTCTTTTTGTCTTTCTATTTTAAGTTTTCTATCTTCATCTATTTACTAAATTTAAACTAATCTATATATTTCTTAAGTATATTTGTTATTTTTTTATATCCTTCATCACTTATATGTAGACCTTCTTTTGTATATTCTAATTTTAAATTACCATTTTCATCAATTAGATCATTATATAAATCTATATATGTTACATTTAGTTTAGAAGTTAACATTTTTAACTTATCATTTATTTCTTTTATTCTATCATTTGATCTTATGCCAACCATATTTTTATCAATTTTTTCATTATCGTCTTTGTTAATTGGATATATTGACTCTATATAAATCTCACAACTTGGTCTATTCTTTTTTATATTTTTTATTATCTTTTCAATATTACTTATTATTTGATCATCTGTTTTGCTTCTACCTATATCATTTACTCCAATTAAAATAAATACTTTACTTGGATTATATATATATACTCTATTAGTCATATCATCTAAAATATCTTCAGTTATATCTCCACCAAATCCACTATTAACAACAGGCATATTTTTATAATAATCACTTAAAGAATATTGTTCTGTAATAGAATCACCTAAAAATAAATAATTATTATCTAATTTTTTTGTAATAAAGACTTTTTTTTCTTTATTATGATCAAATGTATAAAAATGATACACAAGAAATGAAAGTATAAGTAATAAAGAAAATGTTAATACAAATATTAGAAACTTTGGATAAACCTTTTTTTCTATAAATACTTTTTGTTCTTTTTTTACTCTTTTCTTTTTACTTAAATTATCATTTTCTATCGTATTAGTATCAAAATTAAAATATTGTTGTTTTGTTTTTGATAAATCTTCTTCATCTGTTTTTTCTTTATATATTTTACTATTTTTTCTAGTTCTAGTTTTTTCTTCTATTTTACCCATACTACTCACCCATCTGATTTAAACACAAAACCAATTAATATTATATAATATTATATGTGGTTTTATCAATAAAAAATTGTTAAAAATTAATTTACTGAAATTTTATCTTTTTTATTATTAATAAATAATTTAATTACATTATCAATAATATATGAAATTACAAATGTTATAAAGAAATTAATAATTAGTATGGAAAAAAAGTTAGTTATAATTCTAATTGGTATATCATTAAAATTATAATTCAACTGGAATAATTTATCAGTAATTGATGATACTAGATACATAGTAAATGAATGCTCTGATATTTTAGATATTAAATTCTTAAGTAATTTGTTCGATTTTTGTACCTTATATAAAAGTAAAAATATTAATACTGAAACAGTAAGTATTACAATTGTATTAAAGTTAAGACCATTAGGTATTACTTTACCAAAAGTTTCATTATTACAATATATATATATTATTACACTAAATACTAATTCAACAAAAATTATAGATAAAATGCATATTTTCTTTTTAATTATTGGTTGATATTCTCTTATATATGCACCTATAAAGTAATACATAAATATTACTATTTCACTACCCCACCAATTTGGTAATATATCAATTTTTAAATTTTCTATTGATATAACTTGTAATGTTTGAGGTATTGAAGCTAATAATATCAATATTAATATTAATAATTGTTTTTGTTTTTTTGTCTTAATATTATTCCATAGAATATTTAAAAATGGTATTAGTAAAAATAAACCAATATACATTTCTATATACCAGGCATATGTAATCGTAGTAAAATTAAAAATACCAAGAATCATACTAATCATACTTTCTGTAGTATGAAGATAAAATACTTTAAATAATATCATAATAATTGATACAACTAAGTACGTAATTAAAAGTTTTAAAATAGATTTAAAATAATTCAAATTCATCTCTTTTTTTGTTGACTTTAAATATCCAGTTAACAAAATAAAAAGAGGAACACATATTCTAACAAAATTTCTTAAATTAATTAATAAAAACATTGATTTACCTTGTATAATTTTACCATAAAAATCACTATATTCCATAAAATGTGAACCCATAACTAGAAAAATAGCTAATGCTCTTATTAAATCTAGTCCAAAATTTCTTTCTTTTACTTTTAAATTCATATGTACCACTCTCTCTAATAATTAATTTTTCTAATCTACTTTCTTTAATAATACTTTATCATTAGTCTTAATAATTTTATATAGTGACCAGTCTAATATTTCTGAATTTTCAAATAAATCACTGTAATTTTCTTTAAAATATTCATCAGAATTTAAAACAACGACATAATCATAATTATCATTCAATTCTTTTTCTAATTCTTTCATAGAATTAAATTTCGCATAGATATGTTCTTCTTTTTCACTAAATGGCTCTACCATTAATATAAATTTTGGTGTCATAAAATACCTAAACTGCAGTAGTAATGAATCTTTTGATTGAGTTTGATGTATAGGAAATATTCTTGCATTATCATCTACTCTACTATTTATATATTCTGAAAAATCTCTTACAACTTGAACATTTTTTGAGTTGTTATAGTTATTTATTCCTGATGTTATTGTTGCATTAGATATAAGACTTATTGGTGTAAATGGTAATAAAAGAACAGGAACTAATATATATAATTTTTTATCTGATTCATTAAAAAATACACCAACAATAAACATAAGTATCGATATAAATATTGTTCCAACATACCTAAACATTGAGTTATGAAAAATTGCTTCTTTTTCTGAAAATTCAATATAATAGGCAACTTGAAGTAATAAAATATATAATATTGTACAAAAAGCTATTAGACAGAAACATTTTTTATATTTTTTCTTATCTTTTTCTTTTATTACAAATTTATATACTAGTAAATATACAATTATAAATATAGAAATCCAACAAGATGCAGTCATTCCAAATGGTTTATCAGAATAAATTGCCTTATCAAAAAAGTCTGAAAAGAATGTTTGAAATGTACTATTAATTTCAACGTTTGTTCCAACAAATGTATAATATATAACCTTAAACATATCTAAAATTGAGTTTGTTTTCATAGGGATAAAGTATCCCGCATTATAGTTAACATTTGAAATTTTAACATAAACTCTCCAAGATAAAAATGCTAATACTATTGATAGAAAATATATAATAATTTTTTTAAATTCACCATTTTTTATAGTCTTTAATGTTATCTTCTTACTTAATAAATAATATAATACTATTGCTAAAAAAATTATTAAAGACATTACCAAGCCCATAGATTTTGTTAATGCTATAGTAAATAAACTTAATGCAACTACTATATATGTAAAGTTGTCCTTTTTTGATGTAAAAAATTCATATAATAAATATCCTACTAATATTCCTAATATAGAATCCGCATAAATTGTAAAATAAAAGTATCCTCCACAAAATATAGCTGGAATAAATAAAATAGTTAATAAGACACATATAGTTGATATTTTATCATTAATTTTATCACTTTTGAAAAATGTCATAAATAATGAAAATCCAAACATTTGATATGCAAAAAGTTCAATACCTTGACTATAATTACCTATAATTTTACAGAAAAAATACTGAATTAATGTTGGACAAGGTGGATATCCACCATTTACTAATGTTGTAGCACTATTTATGTATAAACTATTTGAATAGT
This sequence comes from uncultured Bacilli bacterium, assembly GCA_947629025.1. GTDB lineage: Bacteria > Bacillota_I > Bacilli_A > RF39 > UBA660 > CAG-433. The sequence continues at coordinate 9,618 of CANRCC010000020.1, forward strand.
ACATATTTTTGGTAGCAATGCTCCAAAACGTAAATTCATCCCATACAGCAAATGAAGTATTTCTTGTACCTATTGCAAATACTATAAATAATATAGTATAAATTATACTAGCATTATTAATTATTAATTTTTTAATATTTTTATCTTTATTTTTTATAATTTTAAATACAACAATTATATCTAATGCAATATTTAAAAATATATATAAATAAAGACCTATTAATAAAATATTACAAATTGCAAAAATATATAAGAAAACAAAACTTATTAAAAAATATAGTGATATTGTTTGTGCAGTTTTCTTTTTAAATATATATGATAATGAAATTGATCCTAACATAATAATCATATACAATAAAATATATCTTATTGCTAAACTAGTATGATTTAAGCATTTTAAAATTATCATAAATAATATTAAGCCTAATAATATAGAAATATTTTTAAAATTAAAATACTTTTTCATAAATTCACACTCCTAATAAAATCCTACTATTATTGTAAATATTGATATAAAGAAATTAAACATAACACAACATATATATAAAAGATTTTTATTCTTTATATTTATATTTAATAAATTGCTAGTTAATGTTATAAATAAAATTAATTCAGCTACTAGAAAATATCTTGGTTGAAGTCCTTCTATAAAATTAGAACCAATATTAGTCCATCCTAAAAACATTGCTGTATAAGGTATTAATATCATAACAAATGTTACAAATAAATATAATAATCTCTCTTTTAATTGAAGTTTTTTGTCATTATCATCTTTGCACAATAATAAAATACCATACATTATAATCAATAATGTTGTAAATAAACTTTTATTATATTTTGTATAAACTCCAAAACTATCAAATTGACCTTTGAATATATCAGAATCAAATCTATTTAAGAATGTATTCATATATACATATATTGTATTTATTGGATGCATAAGTGCATATTTTAATGTGTAATATGGCCCAACTGAAGAACCTGCTGATTGAATACTGTTTAAGTTATTAAAGTAAGAAACTAATATTACAGTTAAAATTAATATAGTCTTTAATAATACTGGTTTTTTTATTTCTTTAAATTTTTTACTTGGTATAAGTAGTATTAAAAATGTAATTGGGAAAAATCCAAATTTACAAAAACTTAATATTAATCCAAGAATAAATAATTTAGCAATTTCTATTTTTGAAATATTATTTGTTTGATATTTTAGTTGTAATATTTTTGCAATAAATAACATTGAAATAGAATTAGTTAACCAGTCCATATTAATTGCAGCTGACTGTTGAATAAACATAGGTAAAAGCATAATTATGAAAAATATTTTTTTAAAATAAGGTGTACTTTTTAATGCATAGTAACATAATATAAGTGTTATTAATAAATTAATTCCTCTTCCTAGTATTAATAAAACTAATGGTGAACAATCTAGTAATCTACCAATTGAAATTATTATAGAAGATGGTATATAAGGAATTATAGATAAATCCTTTGTATTTCTATAACTAAGTATATGAGTATTATCACTATTTTTTATAAAATATGAATCTAAATAATTTTTTGAATTAAACTCTAAATTATAATCCATTGATGTATATTTGTAATAGTTTACAAAACTATATACATCATCAGACAAATTAGCAAGTCCTTTATCTCCATATGAATTTGAATCTAACATATTATAACTTTTAATAAAATGTTCAGGTTCATCTGGTACATTTAATGGTGGTAAAAAGAATAAGAAAGATAATCCAATGATAGTTATAAATATAACATATGCATATTCAAGATAATTACTTAAATTATCTTTCGTTTTGTATATCATATATGTTAAATATAATATTAAACTACCAATAACTAAAATTTTAGATAATAACAATAATACATATCCTACACCTGCAAATATAACAAAATTACATATAAAGAATAAAATTACATCTTTAATTGAGATATTATTTTTATTTATCTTGTCTATAAAATTAATTATTTCTTTTATTGCAAAACTAAATATAATAAATCCTAAAATCAAATATAATAGTGTATATATATTAATTGATTTTCTTATTATATCAATTGTACTAATATGATTGGAATAAAATCCATTTTTACCTATTTTTTTTATATTTTTATCTTTAGTTATAGTAACATCATTATTTTTAGAAGTTCTAAATGAAATATCATCAATAACAGATGTTTTTATTATCAAATTAGTATCATTATTAACTATTAACGTATTCGAATCTTTTTTCTTAGATATATCACTATTTTCAAAATTAGATAGATCTAAAATATTATTATTAATTGCAATTGCAGAAATAGTACTGCCCTTTTTTAAACTAAATTTATATTCCGTACTAGATTTTGCATAAATACAAATACTTATATTAATTGCAAATATTAAAGATAATATAATTGATATTATATAAAAAAACCAATTTTTATATCTTTTTGCCATATAGTTCACCTCTCTTTATGATTAATATACATACATTATAACACTTTTGATTTTAATTATATAGGCTTTTACTTATTATTTATATTATTATTTTTTTCACTTTTTACATAAAATTTATTTATAAATTTTGCTATAAAGTTTGGCCAAAATCTCTTAAACATTTCTAAATCTTCTTTTGTTCTTATATTATCATTTATAATTTCAGTTGTTGTTGATTCTTCATGAACTCTATGTCCCATCAAGCATTTATTAATAAAAGAAAATTTACCATCTTTTTTACTTAATGTTTCCCATGCATGCCAGTCAATATCACATTTAAAATTATAATTAAATAATGGTAAGCTTACTTTATTTCTTACAAAAGTAACAGATGGGCAACATATACAACAACCTAATGATAATACTCTTCTTTTCCAAAACTTTCTTCCATTTAAGATATTAAATCTAAGTGGAAAAAGTAATATTCTTTTTATTTTTAAATTTACATTTGTATATTCATTACTATCATTCTTTATTTCATAATAATCTGGAAATATAATTATTGAATTTTTATTTTGTTTATACTTTTCAACAACCTCATAACTATATTCATAGTCATAGATATCATCTTGATGTGCAATTGTTACTAATTTAGTTTTTGCACAAGATATTGCAAAATCAAAATCTCCACCAATCCCTATAGGATTATCATTAACAATAATATCTAACTTATATTTTTTTGCAAGTTTGTTTATATATTTATTTGGAGTTGATGTTGCAATTACAATATTACTTTTATATTTCTGATTTAATACTGATTTTATGCAACTTTCTAAATATTTTGATTCCTTGTAGGCTAAAACTACAAATGTATGCATACTATTTTTCATTTTTCAACTTTCTCTTTCTATACGCCATAAATTTAGGAATTAAAGAATTGATAATATTATATCTTATATTTGGAAAAGGTTTAGTTATAAAATTAAATATTCTCCATAGTATAAAATATAAGCCCCATCCTTTTTCATCTTCAGTATCTGCCCAAGGAGTCATTTTTAAATATTTTTTATAATCTTTTCTATACTTATGACTATTTCCTTTTCTCCATGGTCTTTCTTCTCCTAAGTAATGAATAATAACTGGATTTTTTCTTGCATTTTCATATTCGTCTTTTGTTACATAATTAGAATAATTAACAGGTTGCATAAGCTTAGATAAAAATCTATATGAATATTGATCAAATATATTATAATAATTATATTTTGGTGACAATGTATAAATTTTACCTTTTTGACTTCCATTAATAGCATCTTGGTCATTTGCAAACAAATTACCATTGTTATCCTTGTAATATTTAATTATTTTTTCACCTATTTTATTTTTTCTCCAATTTTCTAAATTTATTAGTAGCACTCCAGCATTATAATACGGAAAATCTATCATTTTTAATTGTTCTTTTCTTTTTTTAGATATTGTAGGTTCTATACTAGAAGCTATAGCATAATTTTTCATATTTGTATTATACAATTCTTTTAAATTACCTCTAACTATTGTATCACCATCTAGATATAAAATTTTATCTAAATTATCTGGTAATAATTTATCTAATAATAACCTTGCAAGCACAATGGGATTCCAACCATTTGTATCAAAATCAAAATCAAAGTATGTGTTTAAATTGTTTAACTCAATAAAAATTATACTTCTGTCATATTTTTTTATATATTTGTTAAGTAATTTTTTATTTTGTTTAGTTATACCTAATGACATTAGATAAAATGTTATTTTATCAGAATCTTTATTATTTTCACATATAGAAGTTATTCCTGCTGCTACTTGTGGAACAAATTTATCATTTAAAGTATATAATATATTCATAATTTACCTCCATTTATATATTAAATATTATCCTTTTTAATACTCTTTTTCAGTTTTTTAATTTCTATAACAAAAACTATAATATACATTATTAAAATTAATAACATTGTTAGAAAATATGAAATTGATGCACCATTTACACCACTTAAAACAACTAACTTATTAGAAGCAAATAAAGTAAATATACTTGCTATTATAAATATTACACTTTGAATAAATGTTTTTCTCATAGAAATTAATGCATTAGATAATATATAAGACATTCCAAATAATGTTGCACCACTTATTATTATAATTAATGCATGTAAATATTTATCTAATTTTATGTTATATACTAATTCTAAAAATGGAATACCTATAAAATATGCAATTATATCTGCTAATAAACCAAATAGTAAAACGTAAAACATTATTTTAACTACTAGTTTTGAAAAATCCTTTATTTTATTTTCTTTTAAATCATCTGAAAACATAACTAAAAATGGATGAACTAAAAATTGTCCACATAATGTTATTAGTGTCGCAGGCATTAATATTATTCCAAATATTGTTTGATAGTTATCAGTCATATTACTATCAATTGCATATTTTGAAGCATTTATAACATATTGGGTTAGAATTGTAAATAAAAACGTAAAAAAGCCACTTGTAAATATTAATTTAATTTTGGAAAAATTAAATTTTGTTTTCACATAATTATATTGTCTTAAATTTCTTATATCATATAATAGTAATATTATTACATTAGTTAAAATTAATGATATTATAGAAAATAGTAAATTTTTAGTTAATGCATCTACTATAAAAAATATAATAAGCCCTACTAATCCTTTAAAAAATAATGAAATTCCAACTTTATATAAATCATTATTTTTTTGAATTATAGCATATACAACTTCACTAAAAGCTTCAACTAATTTGTAAATAGTTAATAATAATATAATAATTATCTTATATAGTTTATATCCTCTTATAAATACAAATGCTAATGATACTACTAGCATTAATAAACAAGAAAAATACCTACTATATATATAGTCACTATCACTAATTTTATCATTTCTTTCAGTAACTTGATATGCCCTGCCATAATATAATGCAATTACTTGAAGTAAACAAGCTGTTGAAAACGCAAATGTAAATATGCCAGCATTATTTATACCATTTAATCTTGTTACTATAATAAGAAAAAATAATGATGTACTTGCATTTAATGTAGATCCAACAGCATTCCATAGAAAATTCTTTCGTATATTATTTTTCATTTTTATTTACCTTTTCTTTTAGTAAAGATATTTCTTGAATCAATAAAGTTGTTTTTTTCTTTTGCCCAGATACTATAACAGTTAATGAAATAGTTATAAGAAGTAATATAATAATAAATATACCAACAACCATATTTGACATCGTAACAAATCCTAATTTTTTAGAAAAATTAATAAATATTTGAGGAGTTAGTCCTACAAGAAGTATTAATATACTTGAAAAAAACCATATAAGTGAATATTTTATAGGCATTCTTCCCTTTTTTAAAATTATAAATATTATAAATAATAATAATATAGAAGTAACTATAATTCCTAATCTTAAATTAAATGACATTATTTATACCTCCTTGTACCAATTATCAAAATAGATAATATAACATTTATCATATAATATAAATTTTTCCATGATTTTATTGATGATGTTCCACCTTCTCTATCATTCATTTTAACTGGTACTTCACAAACTTTGTAACCCTTTTTAATTAATTCTACTGTTGATATAGGTTCTGGATATTCTAAAGGATAATCGTTTGCAAAATTTTCTATTATTTGTTTATTACATGCTCTAAAACCAGATGTAGTATCATATATTTTTTTATGAGATACAATTCTCATAAAAAATGAAATCATATTTATTCCTATTCTTCTAGCAGTTGTTGACTGAAAGTTATCTTTTTGTTTTTTTATAAATCTTGAACCTATTACAAAATCTGCTTTATTATCAATAATTGGATCAATTATATTTTTAACATAATTTACATCATGCTGCCCATCACCATCAAATTGTACAGCAATATCATAATTATTATAATATGCATACTTATATCCTGATTGTACTGCACCACCTATTCCTAAATTATGAACTAAATCTATTGTCTTAATATTATTATTATGACAAATATTACTTGTATTATCTTTTGAACCATCATTAATAACAAGAATATCATAATTTGTATTATTTTTTTTGTTATAGTCTTTAATTGTGTTAACCGTTTTTAATATATTTGCTTCCTCATTGTAAGCAGGTATTATTAACAATACTTTTTTATTTTTACTATCTTTACTCATAAAACCATCCTTCAATAAAAATTATAACATAACTTCAACTATAAGTAAATTATGGAAAATTAAGAAAAGACATTTTATAAATGTCTTAAAAAATTGATATAAAAATACATTTTTATTTATCTTTTTATAATTCTCTTTAAAGTTCTAAATATTTTGTAAAATTTAGAATTGACAATTTTATTATACCTATGTTGCAAATCATCATATTGTTGTTTAATTAAAGTTAATTCATCATACATTTTAGAACTTTTTATACATTCATTCTCATATATATTTTGTAATTTTTTTAATTGATTTATAGGTAATTTTCTCATATTTCTACTTTTATCAATATATATTTTATATTCATCTATATTAGGCAAATATGAATTTACATTTTCTATATCTTCAATTATAAATTTTTTTACTTTTTCTTCTAAATCAGCTCTAAGTTTTAAATATTTTTTTGGATTATTTTTAGGACTTTCAAAATCCACTATAGTATCCATAAATTTACTTCTATTAATATGGTTTAAATAACTTAGATAAGTTCCAATTCTATCTTTATTTTCTGGAAATGTATCATCGTATAACAACAATACTGGTGTTTCTAATGCTAAACAAGGTAATGAACAATGTAATTTTGTTGTTATTACCATATGGGCAGATTGATATAATTTTAAAGTTTCTTCAACTCTTTGTTTTCTTTGTTCCCAAGATTCATTTGAAAAAGTTCCATTTTTTACATCTTGTTTAAACTCTATTACTTTTCTTTTTGTGCATTTTTTTATATGACTAATCTCATCTTTATTTAACCCAACAACAACTATATATTCTTCTTTTTTTATATTATCAAATTTATTTATAGTTAACGTCATACAACCTGAAAAATAACTATTTATATTTAATTTTTCCATGATTTTTTTTGTATGAATATCACGTGTACCTACCGGAGAGTACTTATTTAAAGTATTAATAATATTATCATTTAAATAATCTGTACCAATAGTTATTCCTGATTCATAAGGGAATTTCTTAAAGAACATAGATACATTTAATGGAATTATATATGGCGAAAAATCAAAATTATATTTATCGTGCACATACCATGCATTCATTATAACTTTTACATATTCTTTTTTATTTGGTATAAATGTCTCTAAATTTTCTCTATCTATAAGATAATCAATTTTAGGTAAAAACCTAGATGATGCATATGACTGAATATCATCACCAATATTATCAGTATCTTTGTAATATAATAATCCGTATTTCATAATTATCTCCTATTTTTTTTATTTTTCACATAAATTTTATTAGCTTTTGACTTTGGGTTATAAGTAATATTATTATCACCTATTTTATCTATAATTTCAATATGTTTATCATTAAACCATTTTTTTACTTCTTTTAAATCCAGATCCATACCTTTACAATTTTTAAAATCATTCCCAGAAGCACCACCATAATGAAATATTAAATTTGAATAATTTTTTATACCTTTAACTTTATAACCATCACTTAATACTTGTGCTTGTAATTTTGTAATAGACCACCACCATTCAAAATTTTCATCTAGCTTATATTTATTATATAATTTTTTATCAATTAGAAGACAAAATCCATCAACTCTAATACATGGAGAATTATAACAAACTCCTAGTGATAAAATACCTTTTTCATAATTTTTTAACATTTCATTTAGCCAATTTTCATTTCTTATATCAATATCAGAATTTAATAATAATATTTTTGTACAATTTTTATCACATAAGTTGGAAGCAATATTGTTACCTTTTGCAAATAATGTATTTACACTTGAAAAATATAATTTATCAATTAAACCTTTATTATATAATTTAAGCAATAATTTTCTTGTTTTAAAATCAGAAGCATTATCAAGTACAATTAATTCATAATCACCTTTTGTCATTTGCAAAGTTTCTATAGTATTTTTTGTATATTCATATGCGTTATGAACGAGCATTATAATACTTACCATATCAATTACTTCTCCTTACTTTAAAAATTTATCTATACTTGATTTTGAATTTTTTGAATATGATTCTCTAAATTTTTCATACATTTGTAATATATCTTTATTATTTTCTTTTACATTTTTAATTTTATTTGCAATCTCACTTATATCATCATCACTTTGTAAAACTAAATAGGTTTTTAATTTAGGATATTTATCAAAAATATCTGTATTACCCAAAATACAAGGTATACCCATATCCATACTTTTTAAAATTAATTCTGTATTCGTTGATGTAAAATTGCAGTATAAATTAACAAAATTGTCACTCATAACCTCATTAAGTGTATTTACTTCCTTTTCTTTTATATCAAAAAATTTTATAAAATGATTTGTTGCAGGCATAGTTTTTATCAATTTTACATAGCTATAATCTATCAATTTTAATGCACTTAATTCATTATAAACATTGTGATTTGGATTATAATCATTTCCAATTAATCCTATTGAATCAGATTTTTTTGATTTTTTTGTTTTAGGATTAACATCTAGCAATATATATTTTGCTTTATATGAACTATTTTTTAAGATCTCATAAGTTGAATAATCTAGGCATCCTATTTCATCTATTATATCTCTATCATAAAATTCCATTATATAATTAAATGTTTGTCTTACATTACCATCTGTTATTTGTGCAATATTATTTTTATATATCCATTTAATTTTCTTACTTTTTCTTATATATGGAAGAATTAATCTATAAAACTCACTATAATCAAATATTATTAACTGATTTGCTTTATTGTTTATAAAATCAATTAATATATCTGCATCTTCTTTTGTAGTTTCATAATCTAAATATATAACATTTTCAAAACTATATTCTACACTATCTTTTATATCATAATCATTTTTTGGAAGCAAAACTATATAATTTTTATTTTTTATATTATTTATATCACATATTTTCATAGTATTACCTCCTTACATATCAAGAAATTCTTGAATGTATTTTTTACATTCAATATCATGATTCTTTTTCCACTCTTTATATAATTTCATTACTGTATGTTTATTATCTAAGCAGTTATTAATTTGTTTAGCTATTTCAACAGGATTTTCTTCATTATTTACAATTAAATATTTTTCTAATTCATTATTTTTAAAATAGTGATGATTATTACCAAATACACAAGGAACTCCTACTTCAAAACTCTCAAGTGGAAGCATTGGTGCGCATTCTGAGAACGTTACATATAAATTAATTGTATTGTTACTCATTCTTTTTAATAATTCATTTCTTGGTATTGGTTTATCTAAACCATCTAATTTTATACCAAGTGCATCTGCAAATTTCTTTGCTTCTGTATTTAGTGGAACCATATCAACCACAGAGTTTGGTATCATAGCGGCTGCTGCTAAATTAGCAAACATATTTTTTCTCCAATCATCACATTTTGCAGCATATATACCAATTTTTACTTTATCACTAGGAGCATGTCCAACTATCTTATTTGGAAGATTAACAGTATTATCAATAAATGCTGTTTTATATCCCTCTTTTGTATAAAATTCTAAAATACTATTTTTACAAGTTGCAAAAACATCAATAATTCCTTGTTTATTTAATTCAATTATTTCAATATTTCTTTGCCAACCATATGGCTCTGAAACTTGAGAGTTATTTCCATGCCAAAATACTTTTATTTTAATATTTGGATTTTTTGATTTTAAATATATTGCTAAATCTTTCCATCCAATACACATTGCACTAAATATTACTTGTTTTATTTTTTTGTTTAGTATAGCATTTGCTACTTTTACTACATCTTTATTTCTTAATAATTCTGCACATCTTACTCTAGAATCAAATAACTCTATAGTAGCATTAGTTACTCCAAACCATTCTGGATTATGCATAACTATATAATCTTTTTTTGCATTATTTATTTCATTTAACGCATTATTTAAGTTATTTAGATAATTATCACTTATTCTAGCTTTATATCTTCTATATAAAACAACTGGAAATAAACATATTTTTATTATTTTTTTTATATTTCTTTTTACAAATCTATACGTATTAAGAATGAATTTTGTTGGTTTTGCTCCTATTTTTCTTATTAATTTCATTTCAATTTGTTCATATTTAGGAATCCAACTAGCATCAAAATAATGAATCATACATGTATTAGAATCAAATATATTATTTTTAAAATCAAATGATAATGGATAAAAATATGATCTTGGATATATATATATATCTTTATTAAGAATTTGTACATCATTTATTGAAGGATCAAAATCAAACTCATTTAATATTTTTGTTATTATTCTTGGAATACTTATCTTATACATATTATCTACATCAAAATGTTCTTGTGATTTATAAAAATCTAATACTCTTTGTGCTAAATAACTTTTTGGATTTTTTGCACCCCAAACAGCAGCATTTACCATCATTGAATCTTCAATACCTAGAAATGTTTCTTTATCTAATAGAAAATCTATATTTTTTGTTATTAACATATCTGTATCAAAATATATTCCGCCCATTTCATATATTGCTTTTGTTCTAGCATAGTCAGCAACAAAAGCCCATTTTTTATTTTCATATGCTTCTTTTATAAATGGACATTCATTTAAATCTACATTACTTTCATTCCACTGTATAATTTCATAATCTGGTAAATATTTTCTCCAACTTTTTATGCATTTTTTAGCAAGTTTTGGTAATTTTTGATTACCAAACCAACAATAATGAATATATTTTTTCATAAAACCTCCTATTTCATTTGTGATTTATAATATTCATCACATATTTCTTTGGTTTTACCCATTTTTACTATTTTTCCATGTTCAATCCAAATAACTTTATCACACAATTCTTTTATAGATTCTAGTGAATGAGATACATATAATACAGTAGTTCCACCTTTAATCATCTCAAGCATTTTATTTTTACTTTTTTCTTGAAATTTAATATCTCCAACAGATAATATTTCATCAACAAT
>CANRCC010000021.1 GCA_947629025.1 uncultured Bacilli bacterium
TTTTACTTTAAACCTGAAATAAGTCTAGTAAATAAAACAAATTTTTATAAACCTGCATTTAGTCTAAAAATTTACGTTTTTATTAAAAAAATTAAAGAAAACTAATTAGTTTTCTTTATTCAAATTTATTTTTTATATATTTTAATGGTATTTTTACTAATGCTTTTATTTTATCTATTACGCTATTTTTTTCTAGTTTTATCTCAAGTTTATTACATTCCTCACTACTACATAAATATACTATATTATCTTTATACATATTATACATTCTATTTTCTAATTTATTAAATTCATTTGGTACTATAAGTATTTCATATTTAAATATTTCTTCATCATTAAGATTATTATCAAACCAGTTTTTATAAGAAGTTATGAATACAGATTTACCATCTTGCTTTATTCTATTACAGAAAGATAGTACTACATCAATCATTTCTTTCTTTGTTAAATTAAGTTGATTCTTATCTGAATAAATAATTGTACTATGCATGTCGCATATTAATACTGCAATAGGATATGATAAATTTTTTTCTTCTAATAGTTTTAAAAAATATGTTGCTTCTTCTTTTGCTTCTTTTTTATTTACAGCACAAGATTCGTAGTATATTCCAATTGGAATTTTATATTTTACTAGTTTTTTATAATTAGCATTAAATTTACTATCTTTCATTCTTTCTTTACTTTTTCCATATGATGTGTATCCTATTCTTATAAAAATTAAATTTATATTATTTTTCTTTACTTCATTTATATCTACATTTGGTGTTTCTTGTGATATTAACATTGCTTTTATTTTCATTTTATCACTTCCCATAATATTTAATGAATATTTTGATAAAATGAATTTACTATTTACCTACTTAATTATATTTTACTGAATTTTTACATGCATTTGATACTATTTGATCACTATAAACATATAAATAATCTATAGGATTTACTCTAGAACCATTTTTAGTTAAATCAAAATGTAAATGATTTCCTGTACTATTACCTGTTGTTCCCATTATTCCTACTTGTTCTCCCTTTTTAACTTTAGTTCCAACACTTAAATTACTTCTACTATTTAAGTGTAAATATCTACTAACATCTCCATTATCGTGTCTAATTGCAATATAATTACCTGCATCACTTGCATATGAATTAGTTATTACAACACCATCATAACATGCATATATTATCTGATTTTTCCCTCCATAATTTGAACTCCATCCAAGATCTAAGGCTTTATGATTATTACTATAATATTGAGTTATATTAATATAATTAACAGGATATCTATAATTAACACTAGATGGACCACTTTGATTTAATTTATTATATGTATTAGTTCCTGCTATTCCATCTACTGTAAGATTATTTTTCTTTTGAAAATCTTTAATAGCATTTAATGTTTTTGTTCCTACTATACCATCTATTTGAAGATTATAGCCTTTACTATTTAATTTACCTTGTAGATCTTTTATTACATAAATTAACTTATTATTAGTATTTTTTCCATATATCCCATCTTGAGAAAGTCCAGTATATCTTTGAAAATTTTTATATGCAGTTTTTGTTTTACTACCTTCAATACCATCTATATCTCCTGTATAAAAACGATAATAAGTTCTTAAATTTTGTTGCCTTTGTTTTATATTAAGCATAATCTCACCTCCTCTTACTCTATAATATGAATATTATTTTTTTATAAATATTACGATTGCCAAAAAAAAAGAAAGATAAATTATCTTTCTTAAACTAATAATATAATTTTATTTTATATTTGTATCATATTCAATATCTGATATTTCATAATTTCTATTTTGAGATATTGTATTCATAATTTTATTTACAGTATATCCTATTACTGCAAGGATAAAGAAATATATAAATCCAAATGCTGAAAATGATGGTGCAGATTCAGTAAATAAATCAAGTAAAGATGCTCCTACACCCATTGATGTTACTATAGTTAAACTTGATATAGATTTTGATGTTATATCATTACTTAAATCATCAAATAATTTCATTGCAGAATTAACATAATTTTTTGTCATTGACCATAAATGTTTTACGTAAGATAAAGTATTTCTAAGTGTTTCATATCTATAACCAAACATTCCTAAAAATTCTTTTGTTTCATCAGAACTTCTTGTTATTTTTTCTCTAGTTGAAAGATAAGTATCCATTTGATTTATTCTTGATTCAATTAAATTTATAGTTTTTTGATATGCTTCTACTTTACTTCTAAATTTAATTATCTCTGAACCTTTTACTTTTTTTCTTTCTTTTACATTATCTATTTTTTCCCATATAATTCTATGTAAATTCAAATATCTATGAAGTTGACCTTTAAATTCTCTCATAAAAATTTGTTCTTGTATATATATTTCAATCTCTTCTATATTTTTATTTTTATTATTGATGAAATAATACATATCACCTCTTATTACATCATAATCTTTATTATCAAAATCAAAATATTTTTGTCTATCTAACTTTGAAAGTAGTCCATTCATCTGATCTTTAGATGCATTATCAAGTACTATAAGATATGGATATACAGTTTTTATATTAGCAAGTTCTTTTGGTACTGGTGCGCCTAAACTAAATAAATAACTAATTGCTGGTGATAACTTATTTTCATAATAATCAGTTAAAACGTTTATATCTGAAAGTAATGTATTTTCAGAAACATTAGAATTATCTAATACAATTAACCCATCTTCAAATATTTTAACTGTTATATTAGTTGAAGTTGTAAATAATATATATTCAAGTCCATTTGAACCATAATCTATATTACCTATATCAAGATTTTTTCTAAGATTTTGTAACTTTTTATTATCAAGTGCAAGCTCAGATTTACCTATTCTTAAAAAATCATATACTTCAGTTAATTGAAGCATAGTTCTTTGAAACCACCCACCTATATATATTCTTTCTATTTTCATAAATATACCCCTTTTCTTAGTCTATACTTTTTTCAAAGAATTTACATCCAAATACTACAAATCCATAATCTTCATAACAAGCATGTGCAGCTTTTCTTTGATTACCTGACCATAATTTAATTGAATTGCATCCTTTACTTTCGCATATATCTTTTACATAATCTAAAAGTTTAGTTGCTACTCTATTTCTTCTATATTTTTCTTTTACGCATACATGATTTAATATTGCATATGTTTCCATTTCCTCAAACATTGTTGGAATTACAGTTATTTTTGCATGTGCAACTGCCTCCCCATTAAGTCTACCTATTACATATATTTGATTTTCATCATCTTTTGTTTTTAAAAATACATCCCTAGCATAATCCTTATCAGTATCTTCAAAAAAACATTCATTACATAAATCTACTATTTCATCAACATCATTAATTGTTGCTACATTAAATTCTATATTCATAAATCCTCCTATTCTTTAAATTAAGTATATATTTTATAAAATTTTTTGTCAATATAGATTGTAAATACTATGTAAAATTAATATAAATATAAATTTAAACTTGAATCTTTATCTAAAATAAATAATTTCTAAGAAAAATGTATACAACTAAAAAAAGTTAGTAATAAATTATTACTAACTAAAATACATCATAAAAGTTACCTATATAACATCATAAAAAAATAAACTATTAAAAGTTTATTTACATATTATTTTAAGCTTCTCTATTAATTCATTTATATTATCTTCTTGTTTTAGTATATCTTTAAAATTTAAACAATCATTAAATTCATATGTTAAAACACAATCCATTTTAGATGCGGTTGCAAAATTAGTAAGTGATATTGAAGCATCAAAATTACTATATACATCTTTCTTTGTACTACCAATAGAAATTGCTACCATTTTCTTATTAACTAGTTTTTTTGTTGTGTATAATGGATTTAATCTATCCATAAAAATCTTAATATCTCCTGATAAAAGATTCCATCTTGTTGGTGTAATAAAAATTACAGTATCACATTCAAGTAATCTATCAATATTTTTTTGCATATCATCAGTAAAATCACATACTCCATTTTTATCACAATCCATACAACCAGTACATAAATATATTTTTTGATTACCAGGGACAATTATATAAGATATAATTCTTTCTTTTTTTAATTCTTCTTTTATCTTATTTGCTAAATTATATGAATTACCTTCACGTCTTGAACCTACAACAATTAATACTTTACCCATATTTATCACCTAAAACTATTATTTACTAACTTTATATATTTATTCATATTAATACTTGCAATTTTATTAAAAAAGAACTATAATTAAGTAGTCTTATATGTCTCCTTAGCTCAGTTGGTAGAGCAACTGACTCTTAATCAGTGGGTCTAGGGTTCGAATCCCTAAGGGGACACCATTATTGATATAAACTCGAACTTTTATAGTTCGAGTTTTAAAATGATTTAATTTATGTTATATTATTTATATATTGTAATTGACATGTTTGTCAATTTAGAAAACATACTTGCACATTAACAAGTAAGTTATGTTTAAAAACTATATAATATAGGAGGGATTATTAATATGACAAATAAAAATATATTAGAAACTATAAAAAAATTATCAACTCAAGAAAAGAGAAATCTTTCTTATGATAATTTAGTTGAAATAATAAGTAAGTTAGAAACTAATGAAATTATTGAATTAAGTAATATTATTAGCTATCCAGTATTTACAAGATTATGTATGGGAGCATTAAAACATAAATTTGTTTTATTACAAGATGGAGCAGCTGCTATTATAGTAAATGAAAAAGGACAAATTTTACTTCAATCAAGAGCAGATAATGATAGATGGGGACTTCCTGGTGGATGTCAAGAATTAGGAGAAAGATTTGAAGATACTATAATACGTGAAGTTAAAGAAGAAACAAATTTAGATATAACAGAGGATAATTTAGAGTTGATAGCTATTGTTTCAGGTAATAGTAGAAGAAATGAATATCCAAATGGTGATGTCGTTATTAATAATACTGCTTTATATTGTGTTAAAAATTATTCAGGAACATTAAAATGGGATGAAGAATCAAAAAATATGAAATTCTTTGATTTAGATAATTTACCTATGAATCAAAATGATCCAGATTTAATTGAAATTTATAGAAAAACATTAAATAAAAAATCTTTATAGTAAAATAAATGAAACTTGCAAAAAAGTCCATATTGTGATAATATGTATTTAGCAAGGAAATTTGCATAAAATAAAAAAGGGAACATTCAGTTTTTCCGTGTTGAATGTCTACCCCAAAATAATTGGTTAGACACTTATTCTAGCGAATGAGTGTCACTTTTTTATAACTACTATCATAATGATAAGGAGAAATAAAATGATAGTAATGAGCTTTTTTTATTAAAAAGTTGTTGAACTTCTTTACTTAGAACAACATTATTGATATAAACTCGAGCTTTTATAGTTCGAGTTTTAAAATTTCCTAAATTATGTTATAATTTTAATAGTTAATATAATATGGAGGTATTTATATTAATAAGCGCCAGACCATTAGATTGGTGACGAGGTCAGTAGTTATCGAAAATTCGGCGGGTACTACTGCGGTTTTAATGCAAATCGTTAGATATATTACAAAAAATAAAATTAAAATTATAACAAAATATATATCAGGCATATAATTAATTGTTAGGAGAAAATAAAATTATGTGTGGAATTGTAGGATATATAGGAAAGAATGAAAAGGCAAAAGATGTTATTTTAAAAGGATTAGAAAGACTTGAATATAGAGGATATGATTCAGCAGGTATTGCATACTCTCTTGATAATAAAGTTAATATTCAAAAAGAAAATGGAAGAGTTGAAAATTTAAAAGATAATATATGTTTTTCAAAAAAATCTAATATTGGTATTGGTCATACAAGATGGGCAACTCATGGAAGACCAAGTAAAGAAAATTCACATCCTCATAAATGTAATAAAATTACTATTGTTCATAATGGTATTATTGAAAATTATATTGAGTTAAAAGAAGAATTAAAGAAGTTAGGTTATACTTTTTTATCTGAAACTGATACAGAAGTTGCTTGTGCCCTACTTGATTATTTATATAGCAAAACAAATGATATGGTTAAAGCTATTGAATTATTTAAAGACAAAGCAAAAGGTTCATATGCGATTGGTGCGCTATGTGATGATGATTTAAATACTTTATATGCAATAAAAAATAATAGTCCACTAATTATAGGTATTGGTGATAATGAAAATTATATAGCATCTGATGTACCCGCAATATTAGATTTTACAAATAAATATATAATATTAGAAGATGGAGAATTTGCTAAAATAGATTCTGATAATATTGTAGTATATGATAAAGAAAATAATATTACTAATAAAGAAATAAAAGAATTTGAGGGTAACTTAGGTGATATTGATAAAAATGGATATGATCATTTTATGTTAAAGGAAATATATGAACAACCTGAGGTAACAAAAAGAATGATTGAAAGTTATGTAGATCAAAATAATGATATTATAAAAGATATGCCAGATTTATCAAAATATAAAAATATTACTATTGTAGCATGTGGTAGTGCAATGCATGCAGGATTAATTGGTAAAAGTTTAATTGAAGAATTTGGAAATATTCCAGTTAATGTTGAAATTGCTAGCGAATTTAGATATAAAAAACTATTTATTGATGAAGATACTTTAGTTATTGCAATATCTCAGTCTGGTGAAACTGCTGATACTCTAGAAGCTGTTAAAATTGCTAATAAAAAAGGTTGTGATACCCTTGGTATTGTAAATGTAAATGGTAGTTCTATTGCAAGAGAAACATCTAAAGTATTATATACTAAAGCTGGACCTGAAATTGCAGTAGCAACTACAAAAGCTTATTCAGCACAAAATACATTACTATCATTTATAGCATATAGTCTTGCTAAAAATTGTAAAGATAAAGATAAATTAGCTTACTTAAATACTTTTCTTAAAGATTTAAATAAATTACCAGTATTAATGCAAGAAATATTAAATAACCATGAAGAATATGAAAATATTGCTAAAGAAATATATGATAAGAATGATATTTTCTTTATAGGTAGAGCTATAGATTATGCATTATGTATGGAGGGTTCTTTAAAATTAAAAGAAATATCATATATACATAGTGAAGCATATCCTGCTGGAGAATTAAAACATGGAACTATATCTTTAATAGATGAAGGTACTCCAGTAATAGGAATAGTAACAGATGAAAAAATTGCAGATAAAACTATAAGTAATATAAAAGAAGTTAAATCAAGAGGCGCTAATGTTATATATGTTACAACTGATGAACTTAATAAAAATGGAGACTTCTATGATAAAAAAATTATAATACCAAAAACAAATAAATTGTTAGAACCACTTCTTACAATAATACCTCTTCAATTAATTTCATATTATGTTGCAAAATGTAATAAGTGTGATATTGATAAACCAAAAAATTTAGCTAAATCAGTTACTGTAGAATAAAAAGAGTTATGATTTCATAACTCTTTTATTATGGCTATAATATACAAAAAAAGTATAAATTACGCTTAATTTATACTTTTCTTTCTTTGAATAATAACTAGTAATACTATTATTATAGATACTAAACTTATTAGAAGTAAATATTTAATGCTTGTCATTCCTGTTTGTATACTTAATATTAATTCTGATATTGCACTTGCGACTAATACCCTTTGTGTATTAACACTCTCTCTTACACTTCCGTATACTTCTCCATTTTCTGTTATTGTAAATCCTATTTTCTTTCCATCATTATCTATTACTTCATATTCTCCACTACTTAAATTATTTAGATATATTCTTCCTCTTACTGTCTTCATTTCTTCTTCTATATTACCTATTATATATCTTCCTAGTGAATCTCCCTCTTCTACTTTTACTTGTTTTCCATCTTTATATAGTTTATATGTCTTATTTGATTGTAATTTACTTCCATCACTCATTTCATATACTACTATATTTTTATTTATCTCATTTGTATCTATATTTAGTGCATTTTTTACTAAGTTTACTATACTTCCTAATATGTTATGTTCACTTCCAGATTGATCTATTGTTATAAATTTTCCTTCTCCTTTTATTTGATGGTCATTATATATTATCTCATGTCCATTTAATCTTAGTTTTATAGTCTTACCAGATGGTACTATTATATCTGATGTTAGATTTATATTACTATATAATGTCATCTCTGTTTCTCCATCGTCTGCTGCATTTATTGCTGCTTGTAAATCTGTATAATTTAATCCTCCTGATTGTAAAACTCTTTCATCCTCTCCTACTAACTCTAGTGTTGCACTTTCTGTTCCATCATCATTTGTTGCTCTTTTTACTTTATATCCTGGTTCTACTTCATTTGTTGTTCCTGACATTGACTGTGTATTTGCTCCTGTTATTATTCCATCATAGAAGTTTATCTTTCCACTTGCATTTATATTTTGAAGTCCATAATTTGTTCCTTTTATTGATGGTTCTGTAAAGCTTACTATTTTATCTTTTTTACCTATATTTATTGTTCCAGTACTTCCATTATATACTCCTACATTTGTTGCATTTATTACTACACTTTGATCAATATTTACTGTTCCATTTTGATCTTGATATATACCATAAGGAACATTTTCTAAAGTAACATTTGATACATTTACTATACCTCTATTATTATAAATTGTGCAATTTTCAGATATTAATGTACCGCCTGTTATATCAATTGTACCAGAAAAATTTTCTAATGCTCTATTTGATGTACTTGTTATTGTTCCACCTTTTATATTTACTATACCAGTACCACTATTATATACTGTTGAATTTTCTGAATAACCACTATTACTAAAAGAAATTTTCCCATCATTTATTGTTAATGATCCATTTCCTGAATTTCTTACTTGCCCTGTTATTGTTCCATTATCTATTATTACTGATTCTTCTTCTGTACCTGTTGAACTATTGTAGATTGATCCTGTTATATTTGTTTCTTCTCCTTGTATTCTTAGTAAACTTGTTCCTGTATTTGTTATTGATCCTGTTGCATTTACATTATTAATTTTTATTTTCCCATTGTTACTTTCCACTATATCTCTACCACTTTGATTTAAATTTATTTCTACATTATCAAATGTTATTGTTCCTGTTCCTGTATTTACTACTCCAGTAGGATTTGAATATTCTCCATATGGTAAATATAATCTACCACCACTAATATTTATGCTTTCACTTGATGATGTTTTTATTAATGTTAATACTGATCTATAATTAGTTGCTTCCACACTGCCACCCAACATATTTATACTTCCAGTTTCTATATTATTTATTAAATTAATATAATCTGTTGAATCAGTAGTTATCATTCCTTTTGTTATATTTAATTTATCAGAATTTGTTATAGTCCCATTTAGTTTCCCGCCTGATATTTCTAAACTTCCACTATTATTTATTATACTTCCCGATGTACTCGTTATTATTCCAGAGCCATCAGTTATATATCCATGTTCATCTAATTGGTTTTGACTATCTTCTATTTTAAGTGTACCCTCATTTTTAATAAATAATCCATTACCTGATGTTACTACCTTTCCATTTATATCAAGTATTATATTTTTATCTTTTGGAATTGTTATTGTATCTGCTGTAGATAATATTGTTATATTTCTCATAACCTGAAGTGTATCTTCTTCTTGTGCTTCACTTATTGCTGAATCAAAATCATAATATTCTTCGTTACCTTGAGTTATATTTTTAATAATAGGTAATCTATCTAAGTATTTTGTTTCTAGATTATCTTCACTTCCAACTATTATATCATATCCATCTTCTACTTCATTTACACTTCCACTTATTGCACTTGTTCCTTTTATTATTCCATCATAGAATTTAAATGTTCCTGTATTTGATACCCCTACATTATTTATATTCTTTATTTCTGGATCTATTTTTGAAACATTTAGTTGTTCATTATCTACTTTATCTCCTTTTGTTCCTAGTACTAATGTCCCTGACTCATTATTTATTGTTGCTTGTGATGTTGATGTTGATGTTACTTTTCCTCCTGTGATTGTTACCTTACCTTGATTTTTTATTGCAGAATATCCACTATTACATGTTATAGTTCCACCTGACATATCTATTATACCTGTTAATCCATTATCTACTGCATGACTAGAGACGTAAATGCTACCATAACTATTGATTGTTCCAGATAATATTTTCATTATTCCGACATTATCTATTATTTGTCTACCATCATCTTTTGTAAATGTTCCTCCTTCTATATTAACTGTTGATGATGATGAATTATTAAATATTACACCATAACCTCCAGTAAAATCACCTGATTTAATTGTTACTATTCCTTTATTAAATCCTCCTATTGCATAACCTTCATATGTATTTTTTACTGTACTATTATTTATCTCTACTTCTCCTGTTCCATTACTATATATTGTATAATTACCATTTCCTTCTCCTGTTATTGTAGAATCAGTTATTGTTATTTTATTGCTTCCATTATGTTTTATTGTATCTCCACCTGTTAATTCTGATTTTTCTATTTTTGCTATTCCTTCATCATTATTTACTATGGCTGATTGATGTGATCTGTTTCCTACACTTATCTTACTTTTTAATATATTTAATTCATTTTTGTTTTCTATTGCTAATGTTGGTGCTAATAATACTACTTTTTCTAAGTTTATAGTCCCCATATTTTCTATTATTTTTCCTATGGTACTTGTTAATATTCCAGAGCCATATACTACTGCTCCATCTTCTTCTGTATTTTGACTATCTATTATTTTTAATGTACCCTCATTTTTCATAAATAAATCATTACCTGAGGTTACTACCTTTCCATTTATATCAAGTATTATATTTTTATCTTTTGGAATTGTTATTGTATCTGCTGTAGATAATATTGTTATATTTCTCATAACCTGAAGTGTATCTTCTTCTTGTGCTTCACTTATTGCTGAATCAAAATCATAATATTCTTCGTTACCTTGAGTTATATTTTTAATAATAGGTAATCTATCTAAGTATTTTGTTTCTAGATTATCTTCACTTCCAACTATTATATCATATCCATCTTCTACTTCATTTACACTTCCACTTATTGCACTTGTTCCTTTTATTATTCCATCATAGAATTTAAATGTTCCTGTATTTGATACCCCTACATTATTTATATTCTTTATTTCTGGATCTATTTTTGAAACATTTAGTTGTTCATTATCTACTTTATCTCCTTTTGTTCCTAGTACTAATGTCCCTGACTCATTATTTATTGTTGCTTGTGATGTTGATGTTGATGTTACTTTTCCTCCTGTGATTGTTACCTTACCTTGATTTTTTATTGCAGAATATCCACTATTACATGTTATAGTTCCACCTGACATATCTATTATACCTGTTAATCCATTATCTACTGCATGACTAGAGACGTAAATGCTACCATAACTATTGATTGTTCCAGATAATATTTTCATTATTCCGACATTATCTATTATTTGTCTACCATCATCTTTTGTAAATGTTCCTCCTTCTATATTAACTGTTGATGATGATGAATTATTAAATATTACACCATAACCTCCAGTAAAATCACCTGATTTAATTGTTACTATTCCTTTATTAAATCCTCCTATTGCATAACCTTCATATGTATTTTTTACTGTACTATTATTTATCTCTACTTCTCCTGTTCCATTACTATATATTGTATAATTACCATTTCCTTCTCCTGTTATTGTAGAATCAGTTATTGTTATTTTATTGCTTCCATTATGTTTTATTGTATCTCCACCTGTTAATTCTGATTTTTCTATTTTTGCTATTCCTTCATCATTATTTACTATGGCTGATTGATGTGATCTGTTTCCTACACTTATCTTACTTTTTAATATATTTAATTCATTTTTGTTTTCTATTGCTAATGTTGGTGCTGATAATACTACTTTTTCTAAGTTTATAGTCCCAATATTTTCTATTATTTTTCCTATGGTACTTGTTAATATTCCAGAGCCATATACTACTGCGCCATCTGCTTCTGTATTTTGACTATCTACTATTTTAAGTATTCCACTATTACTTACTAAACTAGATGGATTATATGACTTTATTTCTCTTCCATTTATATCTATTATTGCTTCTTTTTCCTCTGGAACATTATTTTGTACTATCGTTCTTATATTTTTTAATACAGTTATCTCTTTTTCTTCATTATTATTTAATGAATTTATTGCTGATTGTATACTTGGATATGTTTCTTCTTCTATTTGTACTACTTCTCCAAAGTCATCTTTATTTGGCACTCTTAATGTTATCTTTTCTAATGTTTCTTGTTCATCTTGTATGTATAAATCATAATCTGGTTCTGATTCTGTTATTGATCCATTTATTCCATTATTTTTACTTCCTATTACTTGTCCATCATACCAGTTTACTGTTGCACTATTATTTATTCCATATTGTGTACTATTTATCTTTGGATATTCTTCACTTACTTCAGAATCTTTTTCTCCTATGGTTACTGTTCCACCTGTATTATATATTCCTGAACTTGTTGCATTTATTACCACATTATCTTTTATATTTACTGTTCCACTTGTATTATATATTCCTAAACTTGTTGCATTTATTACTACGTTACCTTTTATATCTACTGTTCCATTATTTTCATTTCGTACACCAAAATCATTATTTCCAAGTATTTGAGCATTATCATCTATTTCTAATGTACCTTGAAAATTATATATACCTGAGCCACTACTATTTTCATCTGACTCAAAATTTCCACCTATTGTCATTTGTCCATTTCTATTGTCTATTGCATAACTATTTTTATGTAATACTTTACCTCCTGTTATAGAAATTGTTCCACCCGCATTATATATTGATGTATCATTACTTTCTATTTCTCCATTTGTCATATTTATATTGTAACCAAAATTAGATATAGCAGTTTTTGATGATATTATCTTTCCACCTTTTATATTTACAACAAAACTTTTGCTACTTCCAGTAATACTATTATCACTTGTATTAATAATACCAGCTTTTATATCTATTTTTCCATTTCCTGATGTAGAAATTCCATTATATGCATTTATATTATTATCTTCTAATGTTAATGTATTTGGAGTATTCATAGATAAAGCTACTCCATTACCTGTTATATTTAATTTATCTAGTAATATATCTTTTGCTGGAGTATGAAGAAAACCATATTTTCTATTATTAGATAATGATATATTTAATCCTTTTATTTCTTCATCAACTATACTATAGTTCCTTATTGCATATGAGTCAGTATTATTTGTATCATTTACATTTATTATTCCACTACTTTCTTTTATGTCTCCTTGAAGCATATTATCTATTGCTGATGCATAATATACATTATTATTTACTATAGCATCTTTATTTAGTGTTAATGAGCCTTCATTCATTATTCCTGTTGTATATAATGATGATGTTCCCGTTTTATTTACATTTATTATTCCTCTATCGATTACTAAGTTTGCACCTCTTGCATTATATATTACATTCCCTGTTGTACTTGTTATATTTCCTTGTATTGTTGAATCTGCAAGTACTGCTTGCTTTAATTTTGGGACATTTGTTATTTGTAAATCATATAAATTTCCGTATACTGTATATTGGCTAGTAACAGTATTATGATATGTGACTATTTTAAAATAATATTCTCCTGGTTCAGTTATACTTACTTCAAAATCTCTTCTTAATTCACTATATTTATCTGCTTCTCTTGTTACATATTCTTCAAAATCTGATGTACTCACTTCGTTAGTCTTTGAAAACCCAACATATACTGTTCCTAAAGATGTATTATCAGAATAATTTTCTGACACTCCTAAATTTCCACTTATAGTAATTGGAATATTTTCAGTTACAGTAAGTTTCTTTGTATAATATACTACCGATGTATTATTACTATATGACGTTGCAAAATATACTCTATTATCATAAATTTGCATATTACTAGAACTTGTATTATTAACTGAATATTTAAAATTATCATTATTAAACTCTATATTAGTATTATCTAGTTCAACAAATTGTTTATGAATTATATCATACATATCAAGTTCTATTTCACTTATTGATATAGTATTTTCTTCATTTGTTAATATCCATTTAAAGTATTTATATGAATCATATTTATCTTTTTCTATAGTTATTTCATTATATTCATTTAATCCTTTTGCTTCTAAGTCATCTTTTAATACTATTGTTTCATATGTTTCTCCATCTTTACTTCCCTTTAATTCCACACTCTTTGGATATTTGATTTCATCATTTCCATATATTTTAAAACTTGTTATTGTTTTTTCTTCTGGTAAATTCCATTCTATTGTTGATTCTCCAATAACTTCATTTTCAAATGTTGTTTCCTTATTTTTATCAAATACTTTATATGGATCTACTCCTGAATCACTTTTTACTTCTCCATAACTTGTATTTGATGTTTGTCCTTCATCTTCTATATTATATCTTGCTTGATCTACTTTATAGTTTTTATTTATCTCTTCTTCTGTTAAGGCTTTATCATACATTCTAAATGAATATATTATGCCATCTAAATAATTGTTATATGCACTATTTCCTTCTGGATTTGTTCCTAGCATAAAGTATGTAGATGATTGTGGATTTGTTATTGTTCCTTGTATCTCTCTACTATTTTCTAATTTACCATTTATATATAATTTTATTATATTACCATCATACGTTAATACTGCATGATATTTCTTATTTAAATCAATTGATGTTTTTGATGTACTTGGATAATATGTGCCTCTTATATTAATTTGTCCCATCAATTTACCATTTTCTAATGATAGGCCATAACCACCATTTTCATAATTACATCCTATTTCTATTTTTCCAGATTTTGATTGTCTATTACTAAATACTGCTTCTAATGTTATATTTGAATTATTTAATTCACCAATACTAACATAATCATTATTTCCATCAAATGATAATCCGTTATCTTCTGTCCATACTGCTTCGCTTATTGTTCCATCATGATTATTATTACTTAAATCTTTCCATTTTCCATCTTCTTCACCATGATCTATTCCATCTAATTGAAGTACTAAATCTTCTTTTACATAATCATCTGTTGTATATTCTTTATTATGTTCTTCTAATGCTTTTTCTATTTCAGAATTATATTCTATATCGTATGCTAGTTGTGTTTCTTCTTTATTTTGATTATATTTTTCCATTGCTGCATCATAATCTAATTGATTTTGTTTTACATCTTCTTCATATTTCTTTTGTGCACTTTCTATATCTTCTGCATACTTACTATCTGTTATTGTTAAATCTCCACTATTTTTTATTATATAATCTATTGTTTGTGTTGTTAATGTTTGACCTCTTAAATCTAATTCTACACTTCTTGCGCTTTCTACTTCTATTGGATTTGTTAGTGATAATGTTCTTAATAACTCTATCGTACTTTTTTCTTCATTTAAAACTGGTATTTGTACACTTTTTTTAACTTTTTTATATTCTCCTGTTGTTTCTGATTTTAATTTTATACTTTTTATTGTAAATGTATCTGTTCCAGGAGAACTACTTTGATCTTTTGAATATCCTAAATGTAAATAATATTCATTTCCTGCTTCTAATGTTGTTTCATATGTTCCACTTGTTTCTCCGCTTATATCTATAAATTTATTTTCTACATTATATCCTGGCACTGTATCATTATCTGTTACTACTGCATAACCATGGTCAAATCTTTCTGATGATACACTTGCTGCCACTTCTAATGTTTGATTTTCTTCCTCTTCTCTTAAATCTATATAAATATATGAGTGAGCTGTTGTATTATCTTGATTTTGATTTGTGCTTGTAAGTGTTTCATCTTCTTCATTATATTTAAATCCATAGTTTTCAGTTTCAGGTGTTAATGCTTGATATGTTAAATTTTCTACATCTATTAGTTCTTCTTCATAATGCCCTTTTTTGGCCTCACTCATCGCAGTATGTACATTTGTATAATATGTTGAATCCATTTTTACTTCTGCATCTGCTACTACAGTTAGGGTTGCTACTTGTGTTACTCCTGATTCTACTGAAGCATTATATAAATATGGTGTATCACTTACTTCTCCTTGTATTGCTGTAGTCGTACCCTCTACTCTTCCATCATAGAAATTAAATGTTCCTTTATTATCTATTCCTTTAGTACTTCCTACTATATTTGGTCTTTCTTTTGATACATTTCTTTCTTCATCATTTATTCCTAGTGTTAATATTCCTCCATCTATATTCTTTATTGATGTATCATTTGAATTACTTATCTTACCTGATATTTCTCCATTATCTATAACTATTAATTTCCCATTATTTTGTATTGTATAATCTCTTACACCTTTTATCTCTTTTCCATTTATATCTAATGTTATATCTTGATTTTGTAATACTTCTACACTCTCATTTGTATCTAATACCATCTGTATTGTACATTGTGATTCTAAACATGCTTTTACTGCCAAATCTAAACTCTCATATTCTTCATCTTTATGTTTTTCTCTTATCTCTTGTTTTTTCTCTTCTGATATATCTTCTTCATCTATTAGTTTGCCTTTTTCTTCTTCAATCTCATCTTCTATTAACTTTGAATTTAATTCTCCATTTCTTCCTATTATCTTCGCTACTATTATTCTTCCTATTGTTGTTCCATCTTTTTCTTCTGTTGTTAATGTATTTCCTGCGACATCATCTACCTCTAGTTTTACTTTATATGTATGTAACTCTTCTAATTCTGTTATTTGTGAACTTACTATATTATCTTCTGTTGTCTTATTTCCCTCTATTGTATCTTTTAATACTCCATCTACATATACTCTTATCTCTTTTACTCCTGATAATACATCTTTTACATTTATTTCTACATTAAAACTTGATGTTGTTTGACTTGTTATCTCAAAACTTGTTAATTCTGGTTCATCTTTATCTATATTTGTTATTGGATGTATTTCTAGTTCACTTTCTACTTCTTGTTTTATTGATTTTCCTGTTATTGTTGTATTTTCTAATACATCAAATGTATCTAAGTAATCTGTATATGCTTCTTCTCCTTGTTTCTTATATTTAAAACTATATTCTGGATGACTTTCATTTTTTATTGTTACTGTTACTTTTTGATTTGTCCATTCTTCTGGACTATGACTTATTACTGGTTTTTCTACTAATTCATATTTCGCAACTAATGTTATATCTTCTGTTACTGTTTTTCCATCTAACTGATATTCTTCTCCATCTTTTGTCCAATATAAGAATATTTTATGGTCTTTTTCTTCTCTTAATGTTGTTTCTTCTATTTCTTCTCCATATTGTATTTTCTTTTCTTCTATTAATTCATT
This sequence comes from uncultured Bacilli bacterium, assembly GCA_947629025.1. Lineage (GTDB taxonomy): Bacteria > Bacillota_I > Bacilli_A > RF39 > UBA660 > CAG-433. Next base: position 17,397 of record CANRCC010000021.1, read on the forward strand.
ATCTTCATCTTCAAATCTTACTGTATATTCTTTCTTTATTGCATTATACTGTGCTTCATATGTTTGATTTTTTGTTACTTCTTCTATCTCTGGATTCCATCCACTAAATTCATATCTATATTCTGGTGTTTCTTCTCTTGTTGGATCTTCACTTTTATATGTTGGCATGCTTCCATATTCTAATTCTTCTTTTTGTAACTCTTCTCCATCATAATCTACAAATGTTATTTCATATTTATTTTTTGTACTTAAATATTCTGCTTTATATTCTTGATCTGATGTTACTTCATGTAACTGTGGGTTCCATCCTTTAAATGTATATGTATATTCATCTGTTTTTTCTCTTGTTGGTTCTTCGTTAGTATATTTTGGCATTTGTCCATATTCCACTTTTCCTTGTTGAAGAATTGTATCATCATAATTCTTAAATACTACATTATATGTATTTATTTCATATACTGCATATAATGTTATATCATCTGTTATCTCATGTGATTCTAGTACATATTCATCTCCATCTTCATTTAAACTCCAATATTTAAATGTATATCCTTCTTTACTTGGATTTCCTTTCTTTGGTCCTGTTGCTGTATATGTATCTAATACCTTTTCTTCTTCATATACCTCTTTTTCATTTTTATATGTTACTGTATGGGCATTTTCATTATATCTTCCATATAATGTTATATCTCCTGTTACTTTTGTTTCAAAATCATATTTTTCTAAATATTCATTTGTTTTATACCATCCATCAAATATATATCCTTTTTTACTTGGTTCTGGTTGTGGTCTTGTTGCTTTCTTTCCATCTATTACTCTTTGTGATTCTAATGCATCATCCACCCCATCTATATTAAATCTTACTTCATATGTTGCTTTATTTGTATATGTACTTTCTAATTCTATATCTTCTGTTACTGGTGTCCCAAATACATATTTCTCACTTGTTCCTTTTTTTACCCATCCTGCAAAATTATAATCTTCTTTACTTGGTTCATAGTCTGGTTTTTCTATACTTGTTCCATGTACTACATTTTCTTTTCTTAATTCTTCTAATTCTTCATCATTATCATAGAACTTTACTGTATATGTCTTATCTTTATATCTACTTACTACTGTTATATTCTTTGTTATTGTTACTGTTTCTTCTTTTAAACTTGTTTCTTTATTATACCATCCTTCAAATATTTTTCCTTCTTTTTCTTCTGCATCTTCTAATACTACTACACTTCCATAATCATAACTTTCTTCTTTTATCTTACTTCCATTTTCTTCTTCATATCTTAAAGTATATTTCATTTTTATTTGATTATACTTTGCTTTATATTCTTGTTTTTCTTTTACTACATGTGTTTCTGGTTCCCATCCACTAAATTCATATCTATATTCTTCTGTACTTTCTCTTGTTGGTGTTTCTCCTTTATATGTTGGAGTATTTCCATACTCTACTTTTTCTTCTTGAAGAATTGTATCATCATAATTCTTAAATACTACATCATATTTATTTATTTCA
>CANRCC010000022.1 GCA_947629025.1 uncultured Bacilli bacterium
TAAATACTATTATAAGACTAAATGCAAGTTGAAAAAAAATAATAAAAAAAGTTGCATTTAACTCTTGAAGTAAATAACTTATTAATAAAATTTGACAATAAATTAATTTTATTATAATATATATATCGCTTATTTAAAGGGGGATTTATTATGAAAAAAAATAATAAAAATTTAAAATTTAGAAAATTTACACCTATTTTATTAATATCTGGTTTTATTGGTGTATCTACAATTTCATATATGACTGGATATAGGGATAGTTCAAGATATCAAAAAAAAGAAAATGTTATGATTTTTAATGATAGGTTAAATGAGTATAATGAAAATATAGAAAGAATAACAAATGAAATTAATGCCTTAAAGAAAGAAAAAAATCAATTATTAAAAGAAAAAGAATTTGATATAAAAGATTTAATAGTTGCAGAAGTATCTAATGGTAAGAAAAATAAATTACATATTTTATATCCAGATATGTCAAGTAATCATTCTAAATATATTAGTATATCAGACGAATTAATTATAGATTATAGTTATGCAAATTATGATATTAATAATATTCCTATATATGTTGAATTTGATAATAAATTGATGCTTTCAAATAATAAGTATATAGTATCTTCTCTACCTCTTACATCTTATTTATCATCAGATGAAATTAAAGATATAATGAAAAATAAAGGAATAATAAAATATGATAAATTAATTAGCATACTTGATAATTTAAATAATTCAGATAATAAAGTAGTTAGTTATAAATAAAAATATCATTTTAAAGTTTAAAATGATATTTTTTTTACTTATTAATTATGTCTACTTACGTTTAATATAATTCCTATACTTATTAGTGATAATATTAAACTACTTCCTCCATAACTTAAAAATGGTAATGTAACTCCTGTTATTGGAATTAATCCAACAACCACAGATAGATTTAATATTGTTTGAAATGCTAATTGAAATGTTATTCCAAATACTAAATATTTAGCAAATAAATTATCTGTATTTAGTGCTATTTTAATGCATCTATAAAATATACTTATAAATAGTATTGCTACTATTAATATTCCAAGTATACCTAATTCTTCACTTATTATTGAAAATATAAAATCAGTTTGTGGTTCTGGAAGATAAAAATGTTTTTGTACTGAATTAAATAATCCCATACCAAGTAATCCACCAGGTCCTATTGCATATAGTGACTGTATAGATTGAAATCCAGAACCTAATGGATCAGTCCATGGATTTATAAATGATACTATTCTTTTTATTCTATATGGTGCGGCTATTATTAAAAGTACTAAACCTATTACTCCTACCATACCTATTTTTATAAAGAAACTCATATTAACTCCTGATATAAATAATAAACCTATAATAGAAACTAAAATAATAGCTCCTGTTCCTAAATCTGGTTGTAACATGATTAAAAAGAATGCTAATAAAGTAATAAATAATATAGGAAATACTCCTTTTACTATATTTTTTACTTCTTTTGGATTTGTACTTAAATATTTAGATGCAAATATTATAATAGCAAGTTTCATAAATTCTGATGGTTGTACTCCCATTCCTCCTACACCAAACCAGCTTCTTGAACCGTTTCTTATTGTTCCTATTCCTGGAATAAGTACTAAAATTAAAAGAAGAAAACAAATTCCTAGTATAACATTTGCTTTCTTCAAATACTTTGTATAATCTACTTTTGATACTATATACAGTGCTATGATTCCAATTATAAAAAATAATCCTTGTAATTTTAAATATCTAAATTCATCATTAAATTTATACTCTGACCATATTGATGAAGCAGAATATATCATTAATATTCCAAATAATGATATTAATACAACCGATATAAATAATTTATAATCGAATCTTTTCATTAATACCACACTCCATATGCAATCGCACTTGCGCCTAGTATAAATCCTACTACATAAAATAATCTAACTATATCTGTTTCTTGCCATCCCCATTTTTCAAATGAATGATGAATTGGCGTCATTGGAAATACTTTCTTTCCTCTTAATTTAACTGAAGCAATTTGAATAATTACACTTAATGTTTCTATTACAAATACTCCGCCTATTATTACTAATGATAATTCTCTATGTGTTAATATTGCTAATGTTGCTAGTGTACCTCCTAATGCTAAAGAGCCTACATCTCCCATAAATACTTTTGCTGGATGAGAATTATATACTAAAAATCCAAGCAATCCTCCAACTAGTATAAAACAAAATATTGCAACATCATCATATCCAGCAAGCCATCCTGAATTCCATGCTATCATACCATATACTAAAAATGCAATTGCTGAAAGACCTGCAGCAAGACCATCTAATCCATCTGTTAAATTAACTGCATTACTAGTTCCAACAAGCATAAATAGTATAAAGAATCCATACATAAATCCTAAATCTATTTTTAAATTAAGTGCATAAACTTCAATAGTTGGATTTGAACCACTTTTTATGTATATATAAAAGAATAATAATGCAATTACAATTTGTGCTATAAATTTTTGCATTCTAGATAATCCTTTTTCATTACTTTTATATTTAATTTTAAAAAAGTCATCAACAAATCCTATAAGTCCATATCCAAAAAATACAAACAATATAATGAGTAAATTACTAGATATTTTTATCTTATCCATAAAATAAAGTACAAATATTGTAAATATTGTTGATATTGTAAATATTAATCCTCCCATTGTAGGAGTACCACTTTTTTTAGCGTGTGCTTTAACAAATTTACTTGTTCTTTGTCCTGCATTCATCTTTTTTAGTAATGGTATTATTACTAAACCTAAAACAACAGATGCCATAAATCCTATCATAAGTGCTAGGACTGATTTTGCAAGTACATACATTTTATTCACTTCCTATCTTTTTGCTAATGTTAATTATAACATAATAATTAATTTTATAAATATATATATAAATTTTTTTACATTTTTTTTGCAATTTTACTTATCACCAAGTAATATTCTTATTTTACTTCCCTCAAGTACTCTTTCTCCTGCTTTTGGAGATTGATACTTAATATAATCACCACTTCCTGTATATTTAACATCATATCCATATAGTTTTCCTTTAACTTTACTTAGTTTCTTTCCTGTTACATTAGGAACTGTAACATATTTTTTCTCCCATAATTGATATTTTTTTTCTGTTTTTGTTTTTCTTTTTTCTATATTAAGTGCATCTATTGCATCTTCTAATATTGCTTTTGCAATAGGTGCTGCTACTGTACCTCCATATTGAACTACTCCTTTTGGATTATCTATTGCTACATATACTACTACTTGTGGATCATCTGCTGGCAAAAATCCTATAAATGATAATATATAATTTCCCTGCATATATTTACCATCTTTAACTTTTTGTGCTGTACCTGTTTTACCACCTACTCTATATCCTTCAATATATGCATTTCTACCTGAACCATTTGTTACTACACTTTCTAGTGCTTGTGCTACTTTTTTACTTGTTTGTTTAGATATAACTTTTCTTACTAATTTCTTTTTATTTACTAATATTGGTGAATTAGTTTCTGGTTCAAGTAAACTTTTTACAATATATGGCTTATATAAATTTCCACCATTTATAGCAGCAGATACTGCTGTTATTTGTTGTATAGGAGTTACTGATACACCTTGACCAAATGCTGTTGTAGCTAATTCTACCTCGCCTACTTTATCAACATCAAATATTATTCCTGTTGCTTCACCATTTAAGTCTATGCCAGTTTTTTCTCCAAAACCAAACTTATCTATATATTCAAATAATTTTTCTTTACCTATTCTTCTTCCTAATGCTACAAATCCTGGGTTGCTTGGTGTTCACACAGCAACACTTTAAGATAGAAGAATACCTTGTAATGAGTTATCTTCATTCATATCTAAATCTATATCAATATCTGGTGTATTAAAAGTATAAAATACTTTTAATTTTACATGTTTTCGATTCCCCTTTACTTTTTCAACTTCTACTTTTTCAACTAATAAATTAATTAAATATGCTAAATTTTCTTTAATATCTAATTTAGCATTTAAACAGTTCTCAATAGATTCTAGTTTCTTTTTTAGTTTTTCTTCTTCTAAATCATTTTGTGAACGATCAAAAATAAGTTTTTGTAAGTTAAATAATTGGGCATTAAATTTATCATTTCTTTTTTTAAATTCAAAATCATCTATCATACCTTTAATACTTAAATCTAATAGTTTATCTTTTTGCCTTTCAACATTTGATATTTTATTATTAATATCTAGGGCATTAAAATCATTATTATATGTTTCTATTATATTTCTATATTCATTTAAAACTAATGATATATACTTTTTTTTATTTTTTATAAAATTACTAAATAAATCAATAAAAACTTTATCTAAATAAGATTCCCTTATATTTGGTGATGCACATTTTAATACACCATGAACTTTATAAGTTCTACAAGCCCATACTGGATTATTAGCACGATTAGATCCACCATTTCTAATAAATACTGCACCGCACTCTTTACAATATAACTTACATGAATATTTATATTTTTTAATATGTTCTTCTGCATTTAAAATATGTCTTGATGGTAATTTTTTTCTTTTTTCATGTAACAAATTTGCTTTTTCCCATAGTTCTTCTGATACTATGGCTGGAATTCTATCATCCTTATATATAATTTGTTTTTCTTTTGGTACTTTCTTTTTCTTATGTGTTTTATAATCTTCAACCTCAGTAAGTCTTGCAGTATAATACCCTTTATATCTAGGATTAGTTAAAAATTTTGCTAAAGTCGTTTGTGAATAAGGTTGTCCTTTTGAATTGAAATAACCTTGTTTTGCAAGTTCTTCACCAATTTTTTTAAGACCAATATTGCCACTTGCATAAGTAGTAAATAAATATTCAATTATTGGTGCTTCTTTTGGATTTATTTCATATCTTCCATTTTTTTTAAAATAACCTGTTAAATTACCACCAATTAATTTACCATCTTTAATCATACGATTTATACCAAATTTAACTCTTTCTGATAATTTTCTTACCTCATCTTGTGCTAAACTAGACATAATTGTTAATCTAAATTCTGCATCTTCTTGAATAGTATTTAAGTTATCTGATATGAAATACACAATAACACCATTTTTAAGCAAATATTCTGTATATTTAATACTATCTACTGTATTTCTTGAAAATCTTGATATTTCTTTTGTAAGTATTAAATCTATTTTTCCTAAAGTAGCATCTTCTATCATTTTTAAAAAAGAATCTCTTTTGTTTACTTGCGTACCAGAAATACCCTCGTCAATATAACCACGAACTAGATTCCAATTTTTATTTTCATTAATCATTTCTTCAAAATAATTTTGTTGATTTTCAAGTGAATTTAATTGATCATCCTTATCAGTAGAAACACGTGCATAATAACCAACTCTTAAATTCATATCATAAATAGTTTTCCCTTTTCTTAATTCTTCTCTTGCTTTTTTAACATCCATAATATCATATTCCTTTCTATGTTTCTAAAATTTAAGATAACTTAGTTTGTACTGATTGTAAAATTATTAGAGTATTCGTTTTTTATTTTAGTAAGTCTTGATAAAATAGATTGTTCCATTGTTTTAAAAGTTTTTAAATCTATTACTTTTTCATCATATAATTCTTTATTTATAATTAATCTAAATTCTAACCATTTATATTCAAAAGGTAAATGCTTTGTACTAATATTAACTTCTATATCTTTAGTATCATACATTAAAGAAAACCTCCATTTTCTCTAAATTTTATGAAAACTAATTAAAAAAAGAACAATAAGTCAAAACTAGACATTATTGTTCTTTTACATTTTAGATAATAATTAATTTATATCATAATCTATCTAAATTGAATTATTATCACTTAAAAACTTATCATTTATTATGTTTATAAAATTATAACTATTTAATCTTAGACATTTTATCCTTTTTTTAGAAACTGTTGTTTCTATTTTTTCTACGTCATTATATATATTATTTTCTCCATCTACTGTAATTATTAAGTTTCTTTTATCTTTATTAGGTATTATTGTTATTTTTTTATCTTCTGGAATAATTACACCATTTAATAAATTTCTATATACTTTACTATTTAATGGTGCGATAGGTGTTATTTGTAATACATGTAATGTATTATAAACTATGCTGCCACCATAACTCATATTATATGCTGTTGAACCTACTGATGTTGATATTAATATACCATCACCTACAAACATTTCTAAAGGTTCATTATTTACTTGTATATCTAAAATAGTTGTATTTAACTCTTTATCTCTTATAACTATATCATTTAAAGAATAAAATATGGAACTGCTTTCTTGTGTAATAATTTGAGTCTTTTGAATACCTATATTGTCTACTTTAAAATTACTTTCTTTTATATTTTCCACAAATTTTTCAATTTCATTAGGTTTTATTTCTTGTAAAAAGCCAAGAGTACCAGTATTTACACCAATATAGTATATATCACTATTAAAATTATTTTGTTTTAACATTCTAAGGAATGACCCGTCGCCACCAATTGCTATTGCTAAGTCATAATCATGATCACAAACAATAAAATTATTTTTTTCTAATACATTTTTTATTTGTTTTTCTATATTTTTTGACTTTTCATTATTATTAGGAAATAAGCATACTCTATTTATTTTCATATCTAATTACCACTTTTGTATTTAAAAAGTACAGATGGTCTATGTCCTCCTCCTGTTTTAATTTTAGTTGTTTTTTCTACTTTATTAGCAATTATTCTTCTAAATGCTGGATCTAATAATTTTTTACCTAATATTACTTCATAAACTTGTTGTAATTCTCCTAATGTAAAATATTTTGGCATCATGTTAAATACTATATCTGTATACTCTATTTTATTTTTAAGACGTGATATACCACTTGCTATTACTAGTGGATGATCAAATGCTAGTTTTTCATTTTCTATAATTTCATATTTATATCTATCTGTTGTTTTTTCTTTTAATATTTTTTTAATTTTGAAATTAATTGTCTCAACACCATTATCTAAACTTACAAATATCTCTTTTTTGTCTTCTAATACAGATACATTAAACCAAGAAGCATTATCTGATATTTTATCAGGTAATTTATTTTTATCTATTAGTGCCATATATGATGTTGATATAACTCTTGTACGAGGATCTCTTTTAGGATTACTAAAAGTATATAACTGTTCTATATAAATATCATTAATATTAGCCTCTTCTTTTAATATTCTTTTTGCAGCATCTTCAATATCTTCATCTATTTGTACAAACCCACCAGGTAAGCACCATTTATCTTTAAATGGATAATTATCTCTTTTAACAAGTAATACACTAAAAAACTTTTTATTTAATTTTCTATAATTTTCTTGAACACCATCTGATACACTAAATATTAAAATATCTGCAGTTACAGACAATCTATCAAACTTTGTTACATCATAATCTTTTAAAAATTCTTCTTCTGATTTATATTCTTTCATTTTGCACCTCTTTTATATATTATTTTAAAATTATTAACTATAATCAATATCTATTTTTACTACAATATATACCTCTTATTTACAATTTGATTATAACATAGTATTTAAAAAAATTAAACATTTATTATTAAATAATCACTTTAAAAAAAGAAATGAAAAAAGATGATAAAAGATGTAAGTTTTTATAGATATTATAATAATTTTAAAATTATACTAAACATCACTTTTTATTATGCTTTTTAATATTTCTATTACATTATCAACTATCATTTTTTTATTTTCTTCTCTTGTTGCATTTATAGCATCTACTTTCTTATTATAAAATTTATTATTATCTTTATCATAAACGCTAATATATATTTTATCATTTTCATTTGTTATATTGTTTGGATCAGCTTTATTTATTTGACCTGTTATACCAATTCCATAATTAGAATTAGTAAAATTAGCTATATTTTTACTCATTTCATCAGCTGTATTCATACTATAAACTGTATACATATCTATTATATTTTTATCTACACCCATTTTTATCTTAAATTCGTTTGAATATGTAACTGCACTAAATTTAAGTATCTCACTAGAGCCTTCTATATTTGTTATAGCATTTACGATTGCTCCTCCTGTACAAGATTCCATTGTACTTATTGTTTTATTTTTTTCTATTAATAACATTACTACTTCTTTCATATAAAATCCTCTTTCTTAATTAATAATATATCTTTTCATTTTTTATATATTTTACTATATTTTTATCTAAATCATCAAATATATTCTTTTTTATATTATTTCTAATATATGTAGATGATATATTACTTAATTTTATATTGGCAATTATTATATTACTACTATTTATGTTTTTTAATATATCATCTAAATTATCACTATTTCTTTTAACTACTAATAATTTAAAATTATCTAATATATATTCATAATTTTTCCATGTTTTTATTTCTTTTAAATTATCAGAACCACATATAAAATATATTTCATCTTTAAAGTATATATTTTTAAAATAGTCTAGTGTTTGATAGGTATATGTTAGATTAGTTTTTAATTCATAATCAGATACAAATAAATTTTTATTATCTTTAGTCATCAATTTAAGCATGTTATATCTATGTTTTGAATCAATTAAATATGGTTTATTATATTTATTTCCTGTTGGTACATATATAACTTTATCTAGGTATTGCTTTTCTATTAATTCTTCTGCCATTTTTTTATGCATTTTATGTGGTGGATTAAAACATCCTCCAAATATCCCTATCTTCATATTAATTCTTCCTTTCTAATTTTTTTAATATCTTTTTTTTATCATTAAAAATATTTTCTAATGATTCTTTATTGTGTAAAGTATTTATAATATTTGCTAGTCTTTTTGAACAATCAACATCTTCATACCATGGTTCTTTTTTTATAATTTCTGGTACATAAGATAAATTAGTTGAATATAGTTTATCAAATAGACCATTCTTATAAGCATCTATAAACCTATCTGGTCCTTGTGTTAATAATGAAAATGTAGATACTAAATATACTTTATTTGCACCATTTTCTTTTAGATATTCTGATACTTCTATCATTGAAGAACCACTTGCTATCATATCATCTACAACAATAACATTTTTACCTTTAACATTAGATCCTAAATAAACATGTTCAACTATTGGATTTTTGCCATCAACTACTTTACTTAAATCACGTCTTTTATAAAATACACCAACATCACATTCAAGTATTTCAGCATAATATCTTGCTCTTTCCATAGCACCCATATCTGGACTTATAACAAGTAAATTATTAATATTTTCTTTTTCTATTAGCTTATCTAGTATATCATTAGCAACATAAAAATTTTCAAAGGGCATATTAGGAATAGCATTTGACACATTAGGATTATGAGCATCAAATGTTATTATATGATTAACACCTAATGCTTCAAGTTCTTTAAGTGCAACCGCACAATCAAGTGATTCTTTATTTTTTCTTTTGTGTTGTCTTGATTGATATAAAAGTGGCATAACTAAAGTTATTTTTGATGCATAGCCGCTAATTGCAGATATTACCCTTTTTATATCTTGAAAATGTTCATCAGGAGACATGTGATGAGTAAGATTATGCATTTGATATGTAATATTATAGTTACCTACATCACTTATTATATAAATATCTTTATCCCTAATATCTTCATTTATTGTTATTTTTCCTTCTCCATTACTAAATCTATCTCTAATAATAGGTATAATATATGAATGATCTACATTATTTACTTTCTTTAAATATTCATCAACTTTCTTACCAAATTCTTCTATATTATCCATTACTAGTAATCTTAAATTATCCATATTACTTCACCTCATAAAAATCTTTATATAAATTACCATCTTCTCTAAATACCATATATCTATTAGTAGAATCCATGCATGTTTCATCAAACATTATACTAATATTGCCATTATAATTAATAATTTGTTTTTTTAAATTATTTATTGTTTCATCATTTGCTTTATGTTTATCAATCCAAGTATCTAATTTTTTATTATATCCATTGCTATCTTGTATTATTTTAAAAGTTAGTTGTTCAATTCTTTGATCAAATTGTTTTATTATGTCAGTAAGTGTTTTATTATTAAAATTATCTGTTAAAATTACAACTATTCTAGTTATATTTTTTGTTTTTACTACTTTCTTAAGTAATTTATAATCACTAACTGAAAATGCAACTACATCTATTAAATCAAAAACCTTATCATATTTATAATATCTAGTTTGGAGTTCTATATTTATATCAGATCTATATTTTCTTGTTATTCTTACTATATCTTTTATGCATTTTATATCTTGTATTGGTTCATTAGTACCTGTTATAACTATATTTTTTAAATCTTTATTTTCTTTTAATATTTTTATTAGATTTGATTCCCATTTTAAATAGTTATTTTCATAATTATTTACAAAATCATTATTATGCTTATGACCTTTTGCTATACAAAATGGGCAATCAAATATACATTTTTTATTTGGTGTTAATACCTGTAAACTTTTCATTTAAATCCTCCTTCCAAATATTATAAGAAGCATCACTTGGCATTCTTAAATCACCTCTAGGAGATAAACTAATACTTCCAACTTTTACACCATCTGGCATACAACTTCTTTTAAATTGTTGAGTGAAAAATCTTTTTATAAATATATGTAACCACTTTAATATTTCATCTTTAGTAAAATCATCTTTAAATGTTAATTTTGAAAGTTCAAATATTTTGCTTGGTGAAAAACCATTTCTTAAAAAATGATATAAGAAGAAATCATGTAATATATATGGTCCTACATTATCTTCTGTAACTTGAACTATTTTATCTTTTTCATCGGGCGGTAAAAGTTCTGGTGAAATAGGAGTATCAAGTATATCATATAATATATTTTTAATTTGTTTATTATTATCTGCAACATATTTTACTAAATACTTAACTAATGTTTTAGGTATACTACTATTAACTGCATACATACTCATATGATCACCATTATATGTACACCATCCAAGTGCAAGTTCACTTAAATCTCCAGTTCCTATAACTAATGCTTTTTCTTTATTTGCAATATCCATAAGAATTTGAGTTCTTTCCCTTGCTTGACAATTTTCATAAGTAATGTCGTGATTATTGATATCATGATTTATATCTTCATAATGAATAGTACATGCTTTTTTAATATCTACTTCTTTTAATGTAGCACCACATTTTTTAACTAATGAAACCGCATTATTATAAGTTCTATTTGTTGTTCCAAAGCCTGGCATTGTAACTGCGATTATATTCTTATTATCAATATTTAATTTTTCATAAGCTTTAATAATAACTAAGAACGCTAATGTTGAATCTAATCCTCCAGATATACCTATTACACATTTATTTATTTTAGTATGATCTAATCTTTTAGCAAGTGCAGAACTTTGAATATTTAATATTTCATTACATCTTTCATTTCTTTTATATTCATTGCTTGGTACAAAAGGTGTTTTGTTATATACTCTTTGTAATTTTTGTTTTCTATTTGATAGTTCAAAGTATACTGTTCTATAATTATATTGTTTTTCATTATTCATAAAACTAGTATCTTTAATTCTGTCATTCATTATCTTTTTAACATCAACATCTGCTGTTATTAAATTGCTATTAAAGTTAAATCTTTCATTTTCGTTTAACAACTTACCATTTTCATAAATCATACTACTTCCTGAAAACAATATATCTGTACTACTTTCATTTACTCCACTTGATGCATATACATATGATGATATGATTTTTGATGATTGAATTTTAACTAGATTTTTTCTATATTCATATTTACTAATTATTTCATTACTAGCTGATAAATTAAATATTATTGTTGCTCCATTAATCGCATGATTATTACTAGGTGAAAAAACACTCCATAAATCTTCACATATTTCAATACCAAATTTAATATCACTATTTTTTATATCTTCAAATAATATATTTACGCCTATTGGAATATTTTTTCCAAATATATTTATTTCATTTGATAGTAATTCTTTGCTTGATCTAAACCATCTTTTTTCATAAAATTCATTATAATTAGGTATATATGTTTTTGGTACTATTCCAAGAATATTACCATTATTTATTACTATAGCTGCATTAAATAAAGAATTATTACATTTAATTGGCATACCTACAATAAATACAATCTTTTTACCTTTAGAATACTTTAATAATTCTTTTAAACTATTATAAGAATTATTAATTAAGGTATCTTGAGTAAATAAGTCGGCACATGTGTATCCTGTTATTGATAGTTCAGGAAATGTTAATATATCAACACCTTTTGAAATAGCTAGATCTATTTGTTTTTTTATTTCTTTAGTATTAAATATTGGATCTGCTACTTTTATTTTAGGTATACTTGCACCTACTCTAACAAAACCATACTTTTTCATATTACATTCTCCTTATATATGACTTTCCTTTTTCAATCGCATAAGCTGAATTTAAACCTTTTATAAAACCTTCTTCAACTAATTCTTCTAATTCTTCAAATGTTACTAGTATATATTTTATAAATTCACTCTTATCTAATTTTTGTTCTTTTACTTTTCTACAATTTTTTGCTAAGTAATAATAGTTATATGCTCCTGAGCATCCTTGATCTTGATAAAAACTTCCTAGATAAATTAAATCATCTGATGTATAACCTGTTTCCTCTTCTAATTCTCTTATTGCTGAAGTTTCTGGTGTTTCATTTTCTTCTATATAACCAGAAGGAAATCCTATATCAACAGTTTTATTTGTAAATACTCTTGGTTCAATAGCTAGTAAAACTTCATTATCCTCAGTTATTGGAAATATAATCGCTGCACTACCATCTTTTTTACCTTTTAATATTTTTTCTCTTTTTATAGTGTGTCCATTATTTAATACACACTTATATGTCTGTACTGTTAAAAATGTATTTTCTATGGATTTTAATTTTTCCATATACAATGTTTTTAATTCTGCAAAAGATTTTTTTATTTCATCAATCTTTTCTTTACGCATATTATTTCCTACCTAAAGTTAATTTTTTAGTATTCATAATTAAATCATTTTTAAAATTTACATATTCTTCAGTTCCATTGACATAATATTCATGAGGATTTTTTGTTCTTTTTACTTCTGGATATATTGTTTTCATTTGATTATTACAATATTTTTGTTTTTGTTGAATTTGTGGGTCATCATATACTAATTGACCATTTACGAATATTGGTTTTTGTAATTCAACTAATTCAAAGTCATTAATTGTGCTTCTTTTTAAATAATCTGTAGTACTTACGATAACTAAGTTGTCTTTGCTTATTTTTTCATTTTGTCTTGTCATTATATCTGCAATTGCATAACCTGTATTTTTATCATAAGCACGATATAATTTTTTATGATCTGGGTTTACTATTTTAATATTATCATTGCTTAGTTTGATTTTTGGTATCCATATTCCATTTTCATTTAAAGCTACCTCTTTATAAACGCATCCCATACGTCCATCTGGTTTAGAAATGTTATCTCCAACACCTAAGCTGTCAAATTTTGCACCTTGCATTATTAATGATTCAATAGTTTCAGCAGTTAATCCATTACTTAAACATATTTTAGCTTGTGGAAATCCAGCATTATCTAACATTTTTCTTGCTTCTTTAGATAAATAAGATAAATCTCCTGAATCTATACGAATACCAATGTTATCAATGTTCATATTATGATCTTTCATATATTGAAATACTTTTATAGCATTAGGAACACCACTTCTTAAAGTATCTATCGTATCAACAAGTAAAATACAATTATTTGGGTAAACCTTAGCATAACTTAAGAATGCATCATATTCACTAGGATATGATTCTATCCAGCTATGAGCTTGTGTTCCCATTGCTTTTAGATTTAACATATCTGCAGCTATTATATTACTTGTTCCAATACATCCTGCCATAATTCCATATATAGATGCATCAATTGCTGCTTCATTACCATCTGCTCTTCTTGCTCCAAATTCCATAACACCTACATTATCTGGAGTTGCTTCAATTATTCTTCTCGCTCCTGTAGCATGTTCCATTGCCCCATTAACTATAGAAAGTATTGCAGTTTCAACTATTTGTGCTTCAATAAGTGGAGCTTTTACAGTTATAAGTGGTTCATTTGGAAATACAGGTGTACCATCAGGAACTGCATATATATCTCCAGTAAATTTAAAATTTTTTAAATAATTTATAAATTCATCAGAATAACCTTTTCTTCTAAAATAATCTAATTCTCTTTCACCAAATTTCAGATTTTGAATATATGGAATTATTTTATCAATTCCTGCCATAACAGCATATCCACCACCATTTGGTATTTTTCTAAAAAATACATCAAATACTGCTTCTTCATTTTGTTTACCATTCATAAAGTATCCATTAGACATTGTAAATTCGTATTCATCTGACATTAAAGTATAATTACGAGGTAATCTATCATATCCATTATAAATTTTCATATTAACATCTCCTTTATTAATTAGTCTTTCTATAAATTTTTACACCATTTGCTTTCATATCTTCAATTGCTGCTTCAGTTACTTCATCTGCATTATGACTAGGTGCGTCATACGTATCAATAGCATCTTCATACACACCAACTTCTATATCACGATTAACTTGATCAAAATAATTTCTTAAAGTAATAGCGGCATTTTTAACACATACTTCTGATAAACATCCTTGGTATTTTACTCTTACCAAATTAGGCAATTTTTCAAAAAATTGTATAACACCTGGTGCTAATACAAAATTAGTAGAATTTTTTTCAAAATCATATCCATTTTTATACCACTTTTCAAGTTCAGGTATAATTAATTCTTCTCCGTTACCTCTTATACAATGTTTACCAAATGTATTAAATTCGATTGAGTTTTCATCATGCACATCTCTAACAAATACATTTGCAGATTCATTATTTTGTTCATATTTTTCTAATAACTCTTGCTGTCTAGGTACTATTCTCATAATTGATGGACTAGCTAAATTACCACATTTTACAAATCCATTTACCATATCAATAGTAATTAATAACTCTTTAATCCTTTCTAATTCTTCTTTTCTTTGTTCATTATTTCTAATTTTCATTTTACTTCCCTCCTCTTCTTAACATTTTGTTAAGAACATATTTTAAAAAATTATAGATAAAAACAAAATCAATTGTATGTTATTAACATTTTGTTAAGAACATATTTTTGAAAATCAACAAGTTGTTTGACTTGTTATTAACATTTTATTAAAAACATTTATTTTTGTCAATACTTTTTTTAAAAAAAATTTAAAAATATGTTTTTGACATTATTAAAATGTAAATATTTACTTCATTTTTGCCTCTTTCTATATAGAGAATCATAAAATCAAATTTCTTTTCATCATAAAGTATTTTTTGTACAAAGATTTTTTATCATATAACCTTTACCATATACAAATTTGAAGAAAATGCTTTAAATAACGCAAAAAATCATACCCAAATTGATATTTGTTCTACCTTTAATTTAGTTTATATGTATCTTATATAAATAATGAGGATATTAAAATAGATAATTCTGTAATACAAATTATTTCTAACAAAAAAGATAATACTAAAAAAATCAATAATAAATTATTTATATATATACTAATACTTATGAAAATATAATATATAATAAAAAGCTATTGATTTATTAAATAGATTGGATTCTTCTATAATGACTATCAGTAAAAGTATTACAAAGAATTATTTGGTAAAAAATGTCGTTTATAAATTAAATAATAGAATTGTTGAAGTTCAAGTAAATCAAAATAACTTATTAGTATCTTTTTATAACGTTGATAAACAATTTGATATAGAAAATAAATTAATAAATCGTAAAGGATACGAAAATAACAATATATGTTATTATCTAATCGTTGGAGATATTAATAGTTGTGATTATGCAACTAAAATTATTAAAATATGTATAGCGCTTTTTTATTACTCCAAAGGAAAGTTTGAGTGATAGTCTATTTAATACTTTAAAATTTAAATTTTTTGTATATTAAAATATTGTGATAAAAAATTTTTATTATTTATCACAATATTTATTAATAAATTATGAAATATTCATTTGTTTAATATATAAGATAATATTCTCATACTTGTTGGATAAATCTTGTTCACTTTCTTCAATTGAATATGCTAATATTATCTTACTTTCTTTCGATACCTGAAATATAATTTTATAAATATTTTCAACTTTAACTAATTTTAAACTTACAAATAATCCATTTTTTATAAAGTTTTAAAATCATCAAAAATATACAATTTCTCATTATTTTCAGATAATTTTTCTAATTCAAGGCACATACTACTTCACCTCATTTTCATATATTATAACATTAATTTTATTATAAACAACATATATTTAAAAATTTTTTTAAATAATGATATATTTCTTATTTTCATCATTTAATATCATTCATTTTTTCAAAATATTCTTTAAATTTTAGTTTTATACCTAGTTCACCTAAATTTTCATATATTGATATACCTTCTGTCCCGACACAAACAATAACACTACCAATTAAAAATATATCTGTTTTTATAAAATAATCAATACTAAATCCTAATAAAATTGCCACTATCCATGAAATTTTTTTAATATATCCATCTCTTGATATAGATGAATTTATTTTTTTATTTTTTATTGCCTTTAAATATCCTGTTATAATATCAGTGAAAATAAAAATCCCACTTAATAAAAATAATGTCTTTGGATTAGAAATTTCTAATACTCTTGATATAAAATCTTCCATTTTATTACCTCCTAATATACATCTATATGACATGCATTACCACTTATATAATAAGTATATCTAGCTTTTTTATTTTCAACTAAGATCTTGCAATATTTTAACAAATCTTGACCATTTATTCCTGTAACATATACATCTATTGCTTTCCCAATCAAATGTCTTGAATTAGAGGCACCTCCTACCTCTTTATTATGTTTTTCGCATCTAGTTCCACTTGTTATAATCGTAGGTCTTCCAAAATGATCTCTTATTTCATCTGCAATCTGTTTTATTTCATCTTGTTGTAAATTTAGTCCACAACAAGGACATTTAAAGTCAGAATCATCAAAATATTTACATTTATAAGAACCAGATGAAACCTCTTTATTTTGTTTTAATTTATTAAATGTATTATTTCCTACAATACCATCTATATTAAGTCCATTTCTACTTTGAAAATCTTTGATAGCAGTTAATGTTTTGTTACCAATAATACCATCTATTTCAAGATTATATCCATATTTGTTTAATATATTTTGTAAATCTTTAACACATAGTAATAATTTATTATTCGTATTCAACCCATATATACCATCAACAACTAATCCATAATCTTTTTGAAAATTTTGATATGCATTTTTAGTTTTTGGTCCTTCTATTCCATCTATTTCACCTTTATAATAATAGTTATACGTTTTTAAATTTTGTTGTCTTTGTTTTATATTAAGCATAATGACACCTCTTTCTTTAACCATAAAAATTAATAATTATTATTTTTACAATTTAATTATAGATTAGACTTTACTTGATTTTCACTAGAAAAAAAAGATTTAAGTTTTTTTCTTAAATCTTTATAAATTAACAATTTATTTTTTAAAAGGTTTATATTCATTTCCATTAAGATATATTGTATAATCCTTATCTACTTTCTTTTTTAAAATAACTACATCTACATCTTCATCACTAATTTCATCCAAATTAGTAGTGAATTTATCAAAATTGGAAGATAATGAATCTGATATCGCACCATCAGATCCATCTTTATCATGATAGACGGCAATACCTATTGAATCACTTTTTTTTGGTTTAATAATATACATAGTACATATTTCATCAAATATTTTAGGAATAACTTCTCCTTTTGTTATCATATTATTAATTTTCCAAGTTCCATCTTCTTTTATTAAATACATAAATTCTGGTAACTTATTTTTTTTGGGTTCATAAACTATATATACATAATTATTATATTCATATTTCTTTAATATTTTTGATGTAGGATAATAATAACTAAATG
>CANRCC010000023.1 GCA_947629025.1 uncultured Bacilli bacterium
GATCCAGAATTTAGAGAATATATGAGTTATGAAGAAGATCAAAGAAAGATATTAAACTCAAGATTAAAGAAAGCAGAGGAAGATGGGATTGAAAAAGGAATCAAAGAAGGCATTGAAAATGAAAAATTACAGGTAGTGCAAAATATGCTTAATAAGGGTCTTGATATAAATCTAATATCTGAAATAACAAATACCCCAATAGAAAAAATAGAATCACTAAAAAAATCCTAAATTATAAATTTTACATACTCTTTTTAGAGTATTTTTCTTTTTTATATCTGATGACATATATGTAAAAATGTAGTATAATAATTATGCGTAATTATTTCTAGAAAGAAGGTCTTGAAATGAAAGTTATTTTCTTAAAAGATTTAAAAGGACAAGGTAAAAAAGATGAGATTAAAGAAGTTAAAGATGGTTATGCACAAAACTTTTTAATAAAAAATGGTTATGCTATTAAGTATACAAATAGAAGTAATGAAATATTAAAAAATCAAATTAATGATAGAAATAAAAAAGAAGAAGAATTAATAAATGAATGTAATAAAATAAAAGAAAAATTAGAAAAGGAAAACTTAGTATTTAAAGTAAAAACTGGTAAAGAAGATAAGGTTTTTGGTTCTGTATCTAGTAAGCAAATATCAGAACAATTAAACAAAAAGGGATATAAAATAGATAAGAAAAAGATAAATATTGATTTTCCAATAAGTACACTTGGAATACATAATGTAACTATAAATTTACATTCCAAAGTACAAGCAAGTGTTAAGGTAAATTTAATTAAGGAGTAGGTGCTGTATATGGATAAAAGAAGTATGCCATATAGTTTAGAAGCAGAACAATCTGTGCTTGGTTCTGCATTTCTTTCAAAATATGCATTACAAAAAATTTGTGATGAACTTTCACGTGATGATTTTTATTTAGAATCACATATGAAAATATTTGATGCATTAGAAGAATTAAATAGTGAAGGTTCTGCAATTGATATAACAATAGTATCAGATAGATTAGAGAAAAATAAAACATTATCAAGTATAGGGAACATTGAATATTTATTAGAGATAATAAATTCTGTTCCTAGTGCTTCAAATATCGAATATTATATAAATATTGTACATGAAAAAGCAGTACTTAGGAGACTTATTTTAGTATCTAATGATATTGCTAATACATCATATAGTGAAGATGGGAATGTAAATGATATTCTTGATTCTGCTGAGATGAAAATATTAAATGTAGTAAAAACAAGAAAATCATCAGAATTTCATAAAATACAAGAAGTTGTGTTTAAAGCACAATCTGATCTTGAAAAATTAGCACAATCTAGAAATGAAATTACTGGGCTTGCGACTGGATTTTATGAACTTGATAGATTGACTTCAGGATTACATGAAAATGAACTTATAATAATAGCAGCAAGACCTGCTATGGGTAAAACAGCATTTGCACTTAATATAGCAACAAATATTGCAAAGACTACAAAAAAAGCAGTTGCAATATTTAACTTAGAAATGAGCGCTGAACAATTAGTAATGCGTATGTTTTCATCATTATCACAAATAGAAGGTAATAAATTTAGAACAGGAAAACTTGATAATAATGATTGGAAAAAATTAAGTGAAGGAATTAGTCAACTTGCAGATACAAATATATATATTGATGATACTCCTGGAATAACAATTGGTGATATAAGAAGTAAATGTAGAAGACTTTCTGCATCAAAAGAGGGGTTAGGTATTGTTATTATTGACTATTTACAACTTATTTCAGGAACAGGTAAAACAGCAGGAAATAGACAACAAGAAGTATCTGAAATATCAAGAGGTTTAAAAACTATGGCTTTAGAGTTAGGTGTTCCTGTAATAGCACTTGCACAACTTTCTCGTGCTGTTGAGGGAAGAGACGATAAAAGACCACTTATGAGTGATTTAAGAGAATCTGGTTCAATAGAACAAGATGCAGATATAGTATCATTTTTATATAGAGATGATTATTATAATAAAGAAGCAAGAATGGATGGAAATATTAGTATAAGTGAATTTATAATAGCAAAACATCGTAATGGACCAACAGCAACCATTGAATTATTATTTAAGAAAAATACAAGTACTTTTTCCAATTATATGAAAGAAGAAAAAGAGGAGGCTAAAGTGTGAACAAATTTAAACAATATATACCAATTATAATATCAATATTAATATCTTTTGTTATTGTTGTTTTTATGGGTACACCAAAAAATGATAATGTAAAAGAAATATATAATGTTTATTTAGATGGTAAATTACTTGGGTCAATCAAATCTAAAAAAGCTTTAGAAAATTATATTGATAAAGAACAAAAAGAACTAAAAAAAGAATATAATGTAGATAAAATTTATGTTCCAAATGGGATTGATATAGAAAAATGTGTAACACATAATGCTAAAATATTATCAGAAAAACAAATATATAATAAAATAAAAAATAAAAAAAGTTTTACTATAAAAGGATATATTGTAAGTATTACTGATAAAGATGGTAAAGAAACTAAAATAAATATATTAAAGAAAAATTTATTTGATAAGGCTACAAATAAAGTCCTTAGAATTTTTGTTGATTCAAAAGAAGTTGATAATTATAAAAATGATACTCAAAAAGAAATAAAAGAAACCGGTTCATTAATAGAAAATATATATATAGATGAAACTGTAACAATAAAAGAAGCATTTATATCAACTGATGAGATGATATTTGATGATGTAACTACTCTTACACAATATTTATTATTTGGTTCATTAGATAAAAATCAAGAATATGTAGTTAAACCAGGTGATACAATTGAAACAGTTGCATTTAATAATAAGCTTGGTGTTGAAGAATTTTTAATAGTTAATCCAGAATTTACTAGTAGTAATAATTTGCTTAGTGTAGGTCAAACTGTAAGTATTGCCCTTATAGATCCTATACTTAGTATTGTTGTTGAAAAACATATTGTAGAAGATATGGATAAATTATATGAAACAATTGAAAAGGAAGATCCAAGTATGTATGTTGGTACTACAAAAACTGAGGTAGAGGGTATTAATGGTGTTCAAAGAGTTACATCAAAAGTAAAATATATAAATGGAGAAGCCCAACCTGCATTAATAGCAAGTTCTTTTGTAATAACAGAACCAGTAAATAAAGTAGTACTAAAAGGTACAAAAAGATATCAATCAGGATATTATGGTGGTGGAGGAAGTCCTGCACAAGTTTCAGGTAGTTGGGGATGGCCAACAATTTCACCATATATCATAACAAGTAATTTTGGATATCG
Source organism: uncultured Bacilli bacterium (assembly GCA_947629025.1). Lineage (GTDB taxonomy): Bacteria > Bacillota_I > Bacilli_A > RF39 > UBA660 > CAG-433. The sequence goes on from CANRCC010000023.1 coordinate 3,295, forward strand.
TTGGGGTAGATTACATGCAGGTATAGATATATCTGGTTGTGGATTTGGTTCACCAATATATTCAATAGCATCAGGAACAGTAACAGAAGTTGTAAATTCATGCCCTGGACAAGGATATTATGGAAGTAAATGTGGCGGAGGATATGGTAATGTAGTTTACATTGATCATGGTAATGGAGTTGTTGTTAAGTATGGACACTTAAATTCAGTAACAGTATCAAGAGGACAAAGAGTATCAAGAGGACAGGTAGTGGGAACTATGGGAAATAGCGGTTCTTCAACAGGAACACACTTACACTTTGAAGTAAGAGTAAATGGTTCTCCAACAAATCCGAGGTCGATGTACTAATGAAAGTATGTGTTTTATCAAGTGGGAGTAAAGGTAACTCTACACTTATAATGACTGATAGAGTAAAAATACTAATTGATCTTGGTACAACTTGTTCATATATTGAAAATACTTTGAATAATATGAACATTAATCCTAATGAAATATCGTATATTCTTGTAACACACACCCACTCGGATCATATTAAAGGATTAAAAGTATTTATAAAAAAATATAATCCTACAATATATGTAAATGAAAAACTATTATCATTGCTCAAGGAAGAAATAGGACAATTTAAATATCAAATATATGATGATAAAAAAGCAATAATAGAAGACTTAGTTATAAATGTAATTAAAACATCACATGACGCAGAGGGTAGTATAGGATTTGTAATAAAAAATAATACATCATCATTAGTTCATATTACGGATACTGGTTATATAAATAAAAAATATTTTGAAATATTAAAAAATAATGATTTATATATAATGGAGAGTAATCATGATATAAAAATGCTTATGGATGGTCCATATCCATATTATTTACAGCAAAGAGTAAGAAGTGATAAAGGCCATTTATCTAATAATCAAGCAAGTAAATATTTATGCGAATTTATTGGAGATAAAACAAAAAAAATTATATTCGCACATGTAAGTGAACATAATAATACCGATGAAAAAATACTTACTACATTTAAAGAAACATTAGATGATAATAATATGGAATTTGATAATATAATTATTGCTAAACAAAATGAAAGTACGGAGTTAATTGAAGTATGATAAAAATAATTGCGGTTGGAAAATTAAAGGAAAAATATTTAATTGATGCATTAAATGAATATAAAAAAAGAATAACTAAATATACAAAAATAAATATAATAGAAATACCAGATGAAAATTATGATATAACAAAAACACTTATAGAAGAAAAAAATCATATATTAAGATATATATCAGATAAAGATTATATAATTACTCTTGATATTGAGGGAAAAAATATATCAAGTGTAGATTTTTCAAATAAAATAAATGAAATATCAATTCATAATAGCGATATATGTTTTATAATTGGTGGTTCATATGGTTTGCATGAAGATATAAAAAATAAAAGTAATTTTAGTTTATCTTTTTCTAAAATGACTTTTCCACATCAATTATTTAGAATTATGTTACTAGAACAAATATATAGAGCATATAAAATAATTAATAATGAAACATATCATAAATAAAGAAATCTTTAGTTAAAGATTTCTTTATTTGTTGTTAATAGTTGAATATAATGAGATTCTTTGCTATCATCATCATATTTATTTGTTATTATTTGGTCCAAAACATTAATGATAGTCTTAATTATATTAATTTGTGTAGATGTTAATTTTCTATTTTCAATTAAAAATCTAATTATATATAAAGTTTCATTTATATATTTGTCCGTAAATGTCATATTTGTTTTATGCAAATCTTCTATATTATCAAGTCTATCACATAGTTTAATATCAAGTGCATAATTTGTCATATTCTTCATTTTTATGGCTAAATATTTTGCTTTACCTAGTTTATTTTTCATATCATTATCAGTTGTAAGTTCAAGTACTAAAGATGCAACATTAACACCAAATTTATTAACTAATTCAGAATATGAGGTATCAGTATCTTCAAGTGTATCATGAAGTATTGCAGCTGCTTTTAGAATTTCAATGTTTTTTGAATTTCCTTTAAATCTAGTTATTAATTTACATACGTTTTTAGGATGATTAATATATTCTACTTTATTTTTACCTTTTCTATATTGACCTTTATGTTTTTTAGTTGCAAAATCTAGTGCATCTGAAACAATATTACTTTTACTGGTATCATTAATTTTAACCATATCTGTAGTTTCTTTTTCTGCAATATAATCCATATAATCACCTCTTTCAATATTATAATAACACAAAATGTGATATAATTAAATGGGTGAATTATATGTTATTTAAAAATGATTGGGATAATATTTTAAGTGATGAAATCCATAAAGAATATTTTTTAAAAATTCTTTACGAATTAAGAGATTTATATAAACAAAAAACAATTTTTCCACCACAAAAAGAAATATTTAATGCTTTTAAGCTTCCATATAAAGATGTAAAAGTGGTGATTTTAGGACAAGATCCATATCATGGAGAGGGAGAAGCACATGGATATGCATTTTCTACATTGTCAAAAAAATTACCGCCATCATTAAAAAATATTTATAAAGAATTATATGATGATTTAGGAATAGAAAAAGATTATAATGATGGTAATTTAACTGTATGGCAAAAGCAAGGAGTAATGCTTTTAAATACAGGTTTAACTGTTGAAAAAGATAAACCTAATTCACATAAAGATATTGGATGGCATACTTTTACTGATAAAGTAATAGAAAAATTAAATGAGAAAAATACACCAATTGTATTTATATTATGGGGAAATAATGCTAGAGAAAAGAAGAAATTTATAACTAATCCAAAACATTTAATAATTGAATCTGCACATCCATCTCCTTTTTCTGCAAATAATGGTTTTTTTGGTAGTAAACCCTTTTCAAAAACAAATGAATTTTTAGAAAAAAACGATATTGAAAAAATAAAATGGTAAGAGTTGGCAAATGGCCCTCTTTTTTTATATAAAAATTATTATAAAATAAGGGAAAAATATTGATTTTATATATCAAAAAATGGTATAATTATTACATATAATAGAGGCATAAAGGAAGATAAGTATGAAACTAAAAAATGTGCGCACAAAACTTAGTTTTATATTTGTAATGTTAATGATACCATTAACACTTTTTTGCGTTTATAAAAATACAAAAGCGGAGGATGTAGAAAAAAACTATGTAGCAGAAAGTATAATTTCATGGGTAATGAGTAATGATTTACCAAGTGGAGATTATAAAGTAACAGTAACAGGTAAAACATCAGATGCAGAAGCAGGAGAAGTAGTAGTATATCCAATAGAATTAGTAAACTATGATGAAGATGTAACATATAAAATAGGTTCTGAAGAAGTAGATTCAAATGGGTATGTTAAACTTGGAGATAACACGGATGAATATAGAATGCTTGTAGTAAAATATAATAAAAACTTAACAATAGAACAAGGAGTAACAGTAACAGCAAATACACATACAACAAATGTATCTGGAGCAAATTATGAATTAACATACAAAAAAGGAATGCTTATATATGTAAAAGGGACATTAACAAATAATGGAACAATAAGTATGACAGCAAGAGGAACATATAATCAAGCAGGAGAAAATGTATATTTATGGAAAAATTTTAAGGATTTCGAATATATACCAAAAGTTGGAGGTATAGGAGGTTCAGGATTAAATGATCCATCACAATATGCAGAAAGTGGAGCAAATGGGAAAGATAGATCAACAGGCGGTGGCGGTGGTGGAAATTCATATGATTCAAATTATACAGGAGGAAAAGGTTCATCTGGGACATCATATTCTGGTGGTTCCGGAGGCGGAGCAGCTTCACATTCAGGTAATGGATATGATGCTTCAGAAAATGGTGGAGCAGGTGGCGTTGCAGCACCAGGTGGCGGTGGAGGAGCCGGTAATCCTCCAGGTTTCAATGCACAATTTGGTACAGGTGGATTACTAGTAACAGTATCTAATAGTTTTATAAATAATGGAACAATATCATCAAATGGTTCAATAGGAGCTGGAGCATACTCTTTTGGAGGTTCCGGAGGAGGCTCTGGAGCGGGCTCAATAAATATTTTTTATGTTTCAGATATACAAGAAGGTAAAATAGAAGCAAATGGTGGACAAGGCGGTACATATGCATCTTTAGGTGGCTCAGGAGGAAATGGAGACATAACTTCAACTCAACTTGCATTTGACAAAAGTTATTATAATCCTTTATTTACAGATATAAAAATAAATGGAAAAAGTATAGAAAATTTTGATTCAAATAAATTTGATTATGAAGTTACAGTAGATAAGTATGATTATTTTTTTGATATAGATGCAATCCAAGAAAATGATTTTATGACATCAGGATTAGGAAGATATTATATCAATGCAGGAGAAAATAAGACTATTTCATTAACAATTACAAGTTCAATAGGATATACAAATACATATACAATAAATGTAACTAGAGGGACATTTGAACCTAATGAACATTCATCAAAGTTATCAAAATTAGAGATAGAAGGATATGAGGATGATTTAAATCCAAAATTTCATTCATTAACAAATGAATATGATATAAAAATCCCATATGGAATAATCGATTTAAATATAACAACAGAAACATTTGATAAAGAAGCTAAAATAACAATAGAAGGAAATAAATATATAAAAGAAGAAAAAGGTTCTGTAATAATAACAGTAACAGAATCACATTCAACCGATACAATATATAAAATAAATTATGAAAAAGAACATGTGGATGGTACGCCAATAACATTTGATTTTGAACCAAATAAACAAGAATTTATAGTACCAGAAACTGGAAAATATAAAATAGAACTTTGGGGAGCCCAAGGAAATAATGATGCAGAAAATAAATCAATTGGTGGAAAAGGAGCATATACAAAAGGAGAAATAAACTTAGAAAAGGATAAAAAATTATATGTATATGTTGGAGAACATAGAACAGATTTATTAGAGTCATTTAATGCAGGATCAACAGGTGGACATGCTACAGCAAATGGATATGGTGGTGGAGGAGCTACAGACATTCGTTTAGAAGTAGATGAAACTGGTTTATGGAGTAATTTTGATTCATTAAAATCAAGAATAATGGTTGCTGCTGGAGGTGGTGGCGGACTAAATTATGTATATCCAGCTAATGGTGGAGCTGGAGGAGCATTAACAGGATTACCAGGTGGTAATGGAAGATACCCTAATGCACCAGTTAGAATACCTCCAACAGGTGGAACTCAAATTGATGGTGGAACTACAGTAGGCGGTTATGTAGGAAAATTTGGAATTGGTGGAAATGGTAACGGAAATTATGGATCAGCCGGAGGCGGTGGATACTATGGTGGAGCTGGAGGATCATACGTTGATTATTCAGTAGATTCAGGTGCCGGTGGTTCATCATTTATATCTGGACACGAAGGATGTAATGCAATAAGTGAGACATCAACAGAAAATGAAATTACACATACTGGTGAAAATATACATTATAGTAAATTATATTTTAAGAAAACACAAATGCTTACTGGTGAAGAAGAAATGCCAACACATGATGGAACTGATGTAATGACGGGAAATGAAGGAAATGGATATGCAAAGATAACACCAATTGGAATTCAATCAGAAGATAATTATTTATCAGAATTATCAGTAGATTATGGAGAATTAAGTCCAGAATTTAATCCTATAATAGAAGAATATGATTTAAAATTAAATATGTATGATATGCATTTTACATTAACAGGAAAATTATCAGATAAAGAAGCAACAGTAACAGGTTTAGGTAGATATGTTGTAGAACCAGGTCAAACAAAAACAATAAATGTAATGGTAACAAGTGAATCTGGAGATATAAGAACATACAAAATAAATGCAACAAGAGAATCACTAAATGAAGGAGAACATAATACTAAATTATCAAAATTAGAGATAGAGGGATATGAGAATGATTTAAATCCAGAATTTCATCCGTTAACATATACATACGATATAAAAATCTCATATGGGGAAGTAGATTTAAACATAACAACAGAAACATTTGATAAAACTGCAGAAGTAAAAATTCAAGGTAGTAATTATATAACAAACGACTCCGGTCAAATAACAATAACAGTAACAGAATCAAATTCAATAGATACAAAATATACAATAAATTATACAAAAGATTATATAGAACAACCACCAATAGATTTTGTTTATAATGAAAATGTACAAGAATATAATGCTCCAGCTGGAAAATATAAAATAGAATTATGGGGAGCCCAAGGTGGAAATTATGATGAAAATTTGATAGGTGGTCGCGGTGGTTATACTTCAGGAATTATAATATTAAATAAACCTACAAATTTGTATGTATTTGTTGGTGGACAGCCATCAAGTGATTCAAAAAATTATACTGGTGGATACAATGGTGGAGGTAACACTCCCACATCAAAGGATAGTGATGGAAGAGCAGGTGGCGGAGCCACAGATATACGTTTAAAAATTAATGAAACAGGTGATTGGGATGATTTTAATTCATTAAAATCAAGAATAATGGTTGCAGCTGGTGGTGGCGGAGCAGCATATGAGCAAGCAAGCTGGTCTGCAACTGGTGGTTCTGGTGGTGGATTAATAGGAAATATATCTTTATCAATGACATCAAATTCAGCAGCACAATATGGAACTGGTGGTACACAAATTTCAGGTGGTAATAATATAGTTTATCCTACAAATGTTACTGCATTAGGAAAATTTGGACATGGTGGTTCTGGAATAAGTAACGATGGTGGAACTGGTGGAGGTTCTGGATATTATGGTGGTGGCGGCACTAATTTAGTTTCTGGAGGTGGCGGTGGTTCATCATATATATCAGGACATAATGGCTGTAATTCAATAAATGAAGATTCCACTGAAGAAGATATAATACATACAGGTGATAGTATTCATTACAGTGGATTATATTTTACAGAAACAAAAATGATAGATGGTGATGGTTATGAATGGACAACAAAAAAAGGAGAAGAAGTAGTTAATCAACCAACACATAATGGAGAAGAAACACAAGTAGGTAATGAAGGAAATGGATATGCAAAAATCACTCCATTATTAATATCAAAAGATAATTATTTAACAACTTTATCATCAGATTATGGAAAACTAAGTCCAGAATTTAATCCAACAACAGAAGAGTATAATCTAAATTTAAATATTTATGATATGCATTTTACACTAACGGGAGAATTATCAGATGAAAAATCAAGTGTTACAGGCTTAGGTAGATATGTCGTAGAGCCTGGTCAAACAGAAAAAATAACAATAACAGTAATGAGTGAATCAGGTGATATAAGAACGTACACTATAAATGCAACAAGAGAATCATTAAAGGATGGAGAACATAATAGTAAATTATCAAAATTAGAAATAGAGGGACATAATGGATTATTACAACCAGAATTCCATCCATTAGAAGAAACATATAGCATAAAAATACCAAAAGATGAGATGGGATTAAATATAATAACAGATACATTTGACAAAGACGCAACAGTAACAATCAAAGGTCATCAATATATGAAAGATGATTCTGGAAAAGTAACAATAACAGTAACATCACCAGGTGTGCCAGAAACAGTGTATACAATAAATTATGAAAAAACATTACCACTAAACGATATAGTTTCTTGGGTAGCAAATGCACCAAGTAAAGATGGAAAATATAATATAACAATAACAGGAAAAACAGATTCTGAAGGTGAAATAGAAACAATAACATATCCAGTAGAGTTAATAAATTATTATGGAGATAAAATTTATACAAGAGAAGATGCAGATGAAAATGGATTAGTAAAATTAGGAAATGATTCCGACGAATATAGAATGTTAATAGTAAAATATCATAATGATTTAACAATAGAAGAAGGAGTAACATTAACAGCAAACACACATACAACAAATCAAAATAATAAAGATTATGAATTAACATATAAAAAAGGAATGTTTGTCTATGTAGAAGGAACACTAACAAATAAAGGAACAATAAGTATGACAGCAAGAGGAACACATAATATAGAAGGAGAGAATGTATACTTATTACAAAATGAAGATGGTACATTTGAGTATGTACCAAAAGTTGGTGGAGAAGGTGGACAAGGATCAACAAGTAATGGAGACCGTGGAATAGATGGAGAAAATGGACAAGACGGAATAGGAAGACAAACAGGTGGAGGCGGAGCAGGAGCCAACACATATTCAACATATAGTTCAGGAGCAACAATAGGAGGAGCAGGAAGTGCAGGGACATCATACTCTGGAGGAGCCGGAGGAGGAAGTTCAAATCATGGATGGCACGCACAAAGTAATGCGCAAGGAACAATAGGTGGAAGTTGTTATGGAGTAAATGGTGATAACTACTGTCAAACAGGAGTAGGAACATTAACTGGGGTAGTACAGGGTAATGGTACTGAACAAAAAAATCTAGGAACAGGTGGATTACTTGTAATATATTCAGATAGTTTAAAAAATCAAGGGACAATAGAATCAAATGGTATAGATACATATGATATTGAAGTTAGTTATCAATCATTTGGAGGAGCATCAGGAGGAGGATCAATAAATTTATTCTATAATAAATTGATAGAAGAAGGAACTATTCATGCAAATGGTGGATTAGGTAAACTGGGATATAAGGCATTATCATATAGAACTGCAAAATCAGGAAATGGTGGGAATGGAAATATATCAACAAAACAAACAATTCCTGTAACAATAACAGAAGATAATTATCTATCAGAACTATCAGTAGATCATGGAAAGCTAAGTCCAGAATTTGATCCAACAATAAATGAATATACATTAACATTAGATAAATATGATATATATTTCAATATAAATGGAAAAACGTCAGATGAGAATGCAGAAGTAATAGGTTTAGGAAAATATGTAATAGAGCCAGGTGAGACACAACAAATAAACATAGTAGTAACAGGTAAGTTTGGTAACATCAGAACATACACTATAAATGCAACAAGAGATGAATTACCAGAAGGAGAACATTCAACAAAGTTATCAAAACTAGAAATAGAAGGATATGAAACTGAATTAAATCCAGAATTTCATCCACTAGAAGAAACATATAATATTGATATTCAACTTGCTGAGATAGATTTAAATATAAAAACAGAAACATTTGATAAAGAAGCCAAAGTAACAGTAGAAGGAAATAAACATATAACTGAAAATAATGGTGAAGTAATAATAACAGTAACATCTACAGGTGTACCAAATACAATTTATAAAATAAATTATGAAAAAATAGATATGAGCAATGCCAATAAGGAATATTCATATACTGGATATGAAGAAGAATATACAATTCCAATAACAGGTTATTACAAGTTAGAGACATGGGGAGCTCAAGGTGGTAATGCAGATGGAACATTGGGAGGTTATGGAGCATATTCAGTTGGTACATACTATGGTAAAAAAGGAGATAAACTATATATAAATGTTGGAGGACAAGGAGAATCTTCAACATCTGCTAGTACAAATTATAAAGGTGGTTACAATGGTGGAGGAGACTCATATCATTGGGTTAATAATGACTGTTATAATGGCGCTGGTGGAGGAGCCACACATATAGCAAAAGTTTCTGGGTTATTATCAGAGCTAGAAAGTTATAAAGGAATTTATAATGAAGAAAAAGGAATAAATGATTCAAAAGATATCTTAATAGTTGCAGCCGGTGGCGGAGGAGCAGGAAAATGGAGTTATGCTACTCAAGCTGGAGGCTCAGGTGGAGGAATAAAAGGTGTTGATGGAATTGGATCAGCAAATGGTGATGGATATTATGGTCTTGGTGGGACTCAACTTTTAGGTGGACAATATACAAAAACATCAACATCATATGATAGAACTATTCCATATGCAGGATATTTTGGTCATGGAGGAAATTCTTCAGATGATATGTCAGAAGCTGCAAATAAAGGTACTGGTGGAGCTGGTGGAGGTTCTGGATATTATGGTGGTGGAGGAGCCACTACACAATCATCAGCAGGTGGAGGATCTTCTTATATAGGATCATCACAATTAGTATCATATAAAGATATAACAAAAGCAATGTATTGTTATAATTGTGAAGAATCAGAAATTGATGAAACAAGGACAATAAAAACTACAGAAGTATCAGAAGAACCAATAAGTGAAAATGCAAAACAAGGAGATGGATATGCAAAAATTACAACAAATGTAGTATTATCCAATGATAATTATTTAACAAGTTTATCATCAGATTATGGAGAGTTAAGTCCAGAATTTAACCCAACAATAGAAGAATATGACCTAAGATTAAGTATGTATGATATGCACTTTACACTAACAGGAGAATTATCAGATGAAAAAGCAAGCGTAACAGGATTAGAGAAATATGATATCAAATTTGGCGAAACAAAAGAAATAAATATAGTAGTAATGAGTGAATCAGGAGATATAAGAACATACACTATAAATGCAACAAGAGAAGAATTACCAGAAGGGGCACATTCATCAAAATTATCAAAACTAGAAATAGAAGGATATGAAACAGATTTAAATCCAGAATTTCATCCATTAGAAGAAACTTATAATGTAGATATTCTATCAAATGAAATAGATTTAAATATAATAACAGAAACATTTGATAAAGATGCCGAAGTAACAATAAAAGGAAATAGATATATAAAAAGCGATTCTGGGAGCGTTACAATAACAGTAACAGCATCTAATGAAGAACCTACAACTTATATAATTAACTATAAAAGGATAGAGTTAGCTTCTAAATATGAATTTAATTATAAAGGAAAATATCAAGAGTTTATTGCACCAGCAACAGGTAAATATAAGTTAGAAGTTTGGGGAGCTCAAGGAGCAGGATATCCTCAAATGTCTGATCTTGGCGTTGCGGGGAATGGTGGATATTCACGAGGAATTGTCAATCTTATTAAAAATGAAAAATTATATGTATATGTAGGTGGACAAGGAACATCATGTGGTGGAAAAACTTGCATTGCACCGGGTGGATATAATGGTGGTGGATTTGGTCAAACATTTACATCCAGTCTATCAGATCCCGCAGCTTCAGGAGGAGGAGCCACAGATATAAGGTTAATTTCAGGAGATTGGGACAATGAAGACTCATTAAATTCAAGGTTCATCGTTGCCGGCGGCGGCGGTGGCGGCGGCATGGATGGCGAACAAGCTGGTGCTGGTGGCGGAACTGTAGGACTTAATGGATATGCTACAGGTGGAACCCAAACAAGTGGTTATGCTTTTGGTAAAGGAGCAGATGCTACGGTAGAAAATGGTATAAATGCAACTTATGGTGGTCCGGGTGCCGGTGGTGGATGGTATGGTGGAAAAGTTCATCATTGGTCTGGTGCCGGTGGCGGTTCAGGATTTATACTTAATGAAGAAACTGTATTAAATGTTCCTGATAGTTATTCAGTTTCAGAAGAATATTATCTAGAAGATTCTATAACTATACCAGGAAATGAAGAACAACCAACACATACAGAAGAAGAAGGAACACAAGTAGGAAATGAAGGAGACGGATACGCAAAAATCACACCAGAGAAGATATTATCAAGAGATAACTACTTAATATATTTAGGAACTGATAAAGGAGAATTAAGTCCAAAATTTGATACACTAACAGAAGAATATGAATTAGAATTAGGAGTAGACGAAACAGAAATAGAAATACAAGCAAGACCATCAGATGATGGAGCAAGAATAGATGGACTAGGGAAGAGAAAAGTACCAGGAGGAGAAACAACATTTGAGGTAACAGTAACAAGTGAATCAGGAGAAATAAGAATATATAAAATAAAGACAAAAAGAGAAAAGAGTAGTGAAAGTAGAGCAAGAAATATAACAATCACAGGATTAATGCCAAGTGTATGTGAAGGATATGAGGGATACTGTGAATTAGACCAAGAATTTGATGAAGATACAGATACATATTATATGACAGTACCAAGTGGAATAAGAGATTTAGAGTTTACAGTAGATAAGAAACATGAATATGAAAAAGTAATAGG
>CANRCC010000024.1 GCA_947629025.1 uncultured Bacilli bacterium
TCCCTCCATATTCTAATAACAATTATAACATTAAATATAATCAAACACAATAAAAAAAGGAAAAGATTTTTCTTAACCTATATTACTTTCAATATTTTTTTAATCATCTATTTTTTCAAATCTAAATTTTTGACCTGTCTTATTATCCTTTCTACTTGATACATCTGTTTGATCTACAAACATTTTAAGTGGTCTAACCCATAACTCATTTGTTTTAATATGTTTATATACTACCATATCTTCTAATGTTTCTGAATTTCTTGCAATACATACTATTTCAACAATAAATCCTTTAAAATGTCTATATTTTTCTCCTTGTTTTACTTCCATCGTTAGCCTCCTCTTATAAACATTATAATATAAAAGAAGATATTTTTAAATATCTTCCTATAAATATGTTTTTAATTTTTCTACACTATCTTCTTGCATATTAACAAATTCTTGAACTAGATTATTTATACTTTCATCTACATTTTTGTTATTAAGTAATTTTCTTCCCTCTATAATTCCCATATTTGTTCCTTGAAGTAAAAGTTCTGCAATTTTAGAATTACTTTTATCTGTTAATGTTTTCATTTGAACACTAGACCAAGTCATTGCCTTATTCATAGCATTTGTTTCATGAGGTTCTTTTTCGCTATATTTACTATATAATTCGTTTATTCTTCTTGATATATCTTTATATTTGTTATATTCAAGTTCTAGTGTTTTTTTAAATTCTTCATCTTCTACTTTATCTAATACAAAGTTAATTGCATCCATTCCCATTGATGCACCTTTATTTAATTCATCAAGTGTATTAAGATTTTCTTTCATTTTATCATCTCCTATTTTATTATTTACTATATTTAAAAAAATATTACCTATTAACTAAATATTAATAAAAAAAAGCATACTAAGTATGCTCATTTAATTTAATTAATTATATTTTTTACCTCTAGTAATATTTTGTTTTGATTTTAACATATGTTTTTGATATTCTAACAATGCTTTTTTGGTTTTTCTATTAATATTTTTAGTTTCTTTTTTAGTATTTTGATTATTTTTACTACTATCATCTATGCATTTAATATTATATCTATTAATATTGTTCATAAATAAAGCCTCCAGTCTAAATTATATCAAAAACATAATAAGGATTAAATAATTATCTTCTTATTTTTATTATATCAGTATCTTTTAATTCACCTATTAATAAAGATGAATTTGGATTATGCTTACTAAAATTAGTTTCAACTTTTTTTTCATTAAAATTTGCATAACAATACTTACAATAATGCTTGCAACAATTATATACTCCTATATCAACTGTTTCTATACAATTACATTTTCCTTTTTTTCTAATTTTAGATTTTTTAAAATTTGTTTTACCTGTTAATTTATATGCAAGTTCTATTCCAATACAATCTTGCTTAATAAAACCATATTCACATAAATTTCTATCTTCAAAACATGTTTGAACTGTCATATTATGTTTTTTTGCACTTTTACTAAAATTTACTCCAATAATTTCGTAATCCTTATCTGTAAATGGTCTTACTTTTAAATATCTCATATTATTTCTAACATTTTTATAATCGTCTATAAATGAAATAATTATATTTTTTACATAGCCATCTAATAAATTACATAATGTATCAAATTCTTTAACGTGATAATCAATATTATAAATATCACTTAAAAATATTGGATCATATCTAACATATATATTGTCTATTCCAATAATATTTGAAAGTTTTTTTATTGCATTTATTATATTTCCTTTTGCAGGTACTCCTGGTTCTATATCTCGTTTATAAGGTGTTAGTGTTATATGAAATAATATTGGTTTATCAATTAGTTTTAAATATTTTAAAATTGGTATTGGATTTTTACTACAAAATAATATTGCATCTACATCATCAAAATAAATTCTACTAACCATATTTTCATTAAATGGATTTCTTACATCAACATATCCCTCTTTATACCTATTGATAAACCATTTGCTATAAAATGCTGGAATATCACATCTTCCACTAACATTTAAAATCATAATATCACTTCTTTGATTATTCTATCATCTTTAAATATTCATCTTCATTAATTATTTTTATATTAAGTTCTTTTGCTTTATCTAATTTACTTCCTGCTTTTTCACCAGCAAGAACATAATCTGTCTTTTTAGTTACTGAGGTAGTTACATTAGCACCCAAGCTTTCTAATTTTTCTTTAAATTCATCTCTTGGTTTAGATAATGTACCTGTTATTACAAAAGTCTTACCATTAATCTTATCATTTGTTGTATCTACATCCATTAAAGTATATCTCATATTAAGTCCTAATTCTTTTAGTCTATTAATTAAGTTAATATTTTTTTCATTAGAAAAATAATCAACTATACTCTTTCCAATTACATCTCCTATATCTGGAATAGTCTTTAATTCATCAAAATCTGCTTTTATTAAATTATCCATAGTCTTATAATACATAGCAAGTATCTTTGCAGTTTTCTTTCCTACATACCTTATACCTAATCCAAAAATTAATCTTTCTAATGAATTATTTTTACTATTATCAATTGAAGTTAATAAGTTTTCTATACTTTTTTCTCCAAATCCTTCTAATGTTTTTAACTCATCTTTATATTTATTTAGTGTATAAAAATCTTCAATGCTTCTTAAATAGTTCATATTATAAAAATCTTCAATTATTCTATCTCCAAATCCCTCTATATACATAGCATCTCTTGAAACAAAATGAATTAGACTTTCTATATATCTTGCTGGACAATTTTCATTAGGGCAAAAATGATTAGCATCTTTTTTTATTAACTGTGAATTACATATAGGACATTTATCAATCATTTTAAATGGAGTGCTACTATCTTTTCTTCTTTCTAGTTTTACTTCTACAACCTCAGGTATTACATCTCCTGCTTTTCTAATTGAAATTATATCTCCTATTCTAACATCTTTATCCTTGCAATAGTCAAAATTATGCAAAGTTGCTTTTGATACTAATGAACCATCTACATGCACTGGTGAAAAAATGGCATTAGGAGTTATTTTACCTGTTCTACCAACAGTAAATTTTATTTCTTGTAATGTTGTTAAAACCTCTTCTGCTGGAAATTTATATGCAATTCCCCATCTAGGTACTCTTGATGTAAAACCTAATTTCTTTTCATCTTCTAAATTATCAACTTTTATTACAACACCATCTATATTATAAGGTAAATCTTTTCTTTTTTTAGATAAATCATCTATATATTTAATTATTTCATTAGTATTATTTGCTTTTTTATTTAATTTATGGTTTGTTACAAATCCTAATTTTCTTAAATATTCTAGTGATTCTGATTGGGTTTTAATACCATAATCTTCTGGATTAGGAATAAAATATGCCATAAAATCAAGATTTCTTTTTGCTGTTATTTTACTATCTAATTGTCTTACTGAACCTGCTGCTGCATTTCTTGGATTTGCAAATTCATTTTCATTATTCTTTCTTTTTTCTATATTTGCCTTTTCAAAAGATAACTTACTCATATATATTTCACCGCGAACTTCAATATCAATATCTTCAGTTAACTTTAAAGGGACTGATTTTATAGTTTTAATATTTATAGTTATATCTTCTCCTGTTATTCCATCTCCTCTAGTTGCTCCTCTAACTAAAATACCATTTTTATATATTAATGAACCTGATAAACCATCCATTTTAGGTTCTAGAGTATATTTTGGATTACTAACAACTTTTCTAATTCTTTCATCAAAAAGCATTATTTCTTCATTATTAAATATATCATCAAAAGAAAGCATTGGGTGAGCATGCGTTACTTTTTCAAATTTATCAAGTACCTCTCCACCTACTCTATTAGTTGGAGAATCTTCTCTTTTAAGGTTTGGGTATTTTTCTTCTAATAATAATAATTCATTATAATAATCATCATATTCTTGGTCTGTTATTGTTGGATTATCTAATACATAATACTCATAACTTGCTTTATTTATATAATTTATTAATTCTGAAATTCTATCTTCTATATTCATCTTAACCCTGCTTTCTTATTTTCTACTCTTTGTAAGACATTTAATATATACTCATTGTTTTTAGCAAAATCTTCTCTAATAGATTCTTTTATATCACTATCAATAACACTATTAATCTTTTTTTCAACTCTAGATAATACTTTATCAATATTTTCTTTTGATATTACCCATAATTTACTTTTTAATATATCTTGATAACTACTATCGCTTATATTTAAAAACCTATATAGTAAATTACTATTTTCATCTAGATGAATGTCCTTTAAATAATCATCCCTATCTAGTCCAAGTGAATAAATACCATATGTCATTGATGAAGATGTAAGCATTAGTGTATTATCATATAAAGGTGCGATATTAACTCCATCTTTATTTTCTATAATTTCTATATTACTTGGATGTCTATCTGGATTAGCAATTAAAACATCAAATATAAATAAATTAGTAAATTGATTCATTAGTTTCTCTACTATTTCATTATCTTTATATTTAATAACTAATATATCCCATATATCTTCTAAATTATTATATTTATCTTTGGGAAGTATATCTGATAAAAAGAAATGACTATCACTTGTTTTAAATACATCTTTACTTAAAATTCCTATATTATTTTTTATAACTGCTAAATCATTATATGAACAGGCAATACCAAAATCTTTTGCTAATTCTTCAGCAATTAAATCATTGTATATAATTTCCATATGACTTTCTCTTTTGAAAAAGTATCTTTCATTATCAATAGTAACAATATATTTATTTCTTAATTCACCCATATTTGTTATTGTTGCGTTATTATTATTTACTAAATAACTAACATCTATAAAACCATTTTTATCTCTTAGTATCTTCATTATAATTTTAAACTCTTAATATATGGGTCTTCATTTAAATCTTCTCTATCTTTTGCAAATTCAATATTTGCCTTTAAATATCCAACTTGACTTCCTATATCAAAATACTTACCATCAAATTTACAAGCATAGAAATCTTGTTTTTGCATTAATGCTTTCATACCATCAACAAACTGATATTCATTACCTACACCTTTTTTTAATTTATCAAGTTCATCAAATATTTCAGGCTTTACAATATATCTTCCAAGTCCAGCGTGATTACTAGGAGCTTCTTGCACTGAAGGTT
Organism: uncultured Bacilli bacterium; assembly: GCA_947629025.1. Classification (GTDB taxonomy): domain Bacteria; phylum Bacillota_I; class Bacilli_A; order RF39; family UBA660; genus CAG-433. The sequence goes on from CANRCC010000024.1 coordinate 5,178, forward strand.
TTTCTACTATATTCTTTATCTTACCATCATTATTATCATACTCAATTATTCCATATTTATAAACTAATTTTGGATCAACTTCTTGTACACCAATAACATTGCAATCTTTTTGTTCATATATATCAATTAGTTGTTTTAAAACAGGAACATCTGATTTCATAAGATCATCACCAAACATAACTGCGAATGGTTCATCACCTACAAAAGATTTTGCTAAATTAATAGCATGTCCACTTCCCATAGGTTCACCTTGTCTTATATAATAGAATTTTGCTAAATTTGGAACCTCTTGTACAATCTTTAATTTATCTTCTTTACCAGATTCTTTAAGTCTATTTTCTAATTCATAACTTTTATCAAAATGATCGACAATTGCATTTTTATATGAACTAGTTATAAAAAATATTTCTTCTATTCCACTTTCAACTGCTTCTTCAACTATATATTGAAGTGTTGGTTTATCAATTATTGGAAATAGTTCTTTTGGAACTGCCTTTGTTGCAGGTAAAAATCTTGTTCCCATACCCGCTACTGGGATTACACATTTTCTTATTTTTTTAATATTATTCATAATTACACCTTCCTTATACTTTTATGATTTTTCATTAATTTTTTTAATCCATCTTTTTTAAAAGATATACTCGCTATTGATCCATCTATGCTTATTACAACACCAAGACCATACTTATCGTGATTTATTACATCTCCTGGATGTAAATCATTGTCTTCATTAAACATTTTTTCTTTATCAATTTTATTCTTAATTATATTAACATTTTCTTTTTTTCCTATTTCTTCTAAATATTCATCTCCTATCTCATTTATGAATCTACTTGGTATATTAGATGATACTTTACCATATAAGATTCTACTTCTTGCATTTATAAGATATAGTTTCTTTTTAGCTCTTGTTAATGCTACATAACAAAGTCTTCTTTCTTCTTCTAGTTCTTCATTTGAATTAAAAGAATTACTATGAGGAAATAACCCCTCTTCAAAGCCTATTATAAATACATAATCAAACTCTAATCCCTTAACAGCATGCATAGTCATTAATGTTACCTTATCATTTGAATCTTCTTTTTGTTCACTTACATCACTAATAAGAGATAGTTCATCTAAAAACTCCCCAAGAGATACATTTCCCTCTCTTTCTTCAAATGCCTTTGTTATTGACTTAAATTCTTCTAAATTTTCTAATCTTATATCTGCTTCTAATGTTTTCTCATTTTCTAAAGTTTTTCTTATTTGTGTTTTATCTAATACTTCATCAATTAATTCAGTTAATGATAAATGTTCTTCATCTTTTTTTATTTCTTCAATTAATTCTTTAAACTTTAATTCTTTACCTGTCTGTATTGCTTCATATAATGATATATTATTCATATTTGCAACTATACTTAAATTTTCTATTGCTTTATTACCAATACCTCTTTTTGGATAATTAATTATTCTTAATAATGATGTATCATCTTTTTCATTATAAATTAATTTTAAATATGCGATTAAATCTTTTATTTCTTTTCTATTATAGAATGCATAAGAACCAACTATATTATACGATATATTACTAGTTAAGAATGCTTCTTCTATAGTTCTTGACTGAGCATTAGCTCTATAAAGTACACATATATCATTTGGACTGACATTTTTTTCTTCTATTAATCTTTTTATTTGAGTTACTACATAATTAGATTCATCTTTTTCATCAAATGCTTTATAATATACAATCTTGCTTCCATCTTCATTTTGAGTCCATAAATTTTTCTCTTTTCTTATCTTATTATTTTTTATTACATTATTTGCAGCATTTAATATAAGTTTTGTTGATCTATAATTTTCTTCTAATAATACTACTTTAGCATCTTTATAATCTTTTTCAAAATTTAATATATTTCTATAATTAGCACCTCTCCAAGTAAATATTGCTTGGTCCATATCACCAACTACAGTTAAATTTCTATATTTAGCTGCGATCATCTTAGATAATAAATATTGTGGCTCATTAGTATCTTGATATTCATCTATAAATACATATTTATATCTATCTTGATATTCTGATAAAACTGAATTATATTCTTTAAATAGTTTAAGTGGTAATATTAATAAATCATCAAAATCTATTGCATTATTTATTTTTAAATTTCTTTGATATTTTTTATATACCTCTTTAACAACCTCATCATAATCTGTATAAACAAATTTTTCAAATGCAACTTCATCAATCATTTCATTTTTATTATTAGATATTGAATTTCTAACTGCTTTATAACTATATTTATTACTATCAATATTTAACTCTTTCATTATTTTTTTAACTACTGATAAAGAATCATCTGAATCAAGAATAGTAAAATTATTTTGATATCCTAATAAAGAATAATTTTCTTTTAATATTTTAAGACCAAATGAATGAAAGGTAGATATTTGTATATAAAATGCATCTCTTCCAACTATACTATATATTCTTTCTTTCATTTCTTTTGCAGCTTTATTAGTAAATGTTATAGCAAGAATATTACTTGGATTAACATGTTTTTCATTAATTAAATATGCAACTTTAGTTGTTAGAACTCTAGTTTTTCCTGATCCTGCGCCTGCGAGTATAAGCATTGGACCTTCTGTACTAGTAACTGCTTCTTGTTGCTTATCGTTTAAATTTTCAACTAGGTTCACATACATCACTACTCCTCATAATAATTTTAACATATATTATTTTTTATTGATATAAATTTACATTAATTTTTACACTTATTTAAAAGAAAAAAATTGATATAAAATCAATTTATCCCATTATCTGTCCTCCATTATTATGTATAACTTGCCCTGTCATATAACTTGAATCTGATGATGCTAGAAATACAAATGTAGATGCTAATTCATATGGCATAGCACCTCTTGCCATAGCTGATGATGCTCCTAATGATGGTATTTTTTCTTTTACCCAACAAGCTGGTTGAAGTGGTGTCCAAAAAAATCCAGGTGCAATTGCATTAACTCTAATATTTTTTAAAGCAAGATTTCTTGCTAATGCTCTTGTAAAGCCTACTATAGCACCTTTAGTAGTTACATAATCAATTAATTGTGGATCTCCATAAAATGTAGTAACAGAAGTTAAATTTATTATTGAAGAGCCTCCCTTTAAATAAGGCAATACTTCTTTTGTTAAATAAAACATTCCATATACATTTACTTTCATAGTCCAATCAAATTGTTCATCACTAATTGAATTTAATTCATCTTGTTGATACTGAACTCCTGCATTATTTACTAGAATATCTATTTTGCCAAATTTCTTAATAGTTTCTTCTACTATCTTATGACAAAAATTTTTATCAGTAATATCACCTGATAATAAAATACATTCTCCTCCTAATTTTTCAATATAGTTTTTAGTTTCATTAGCATCAATATGTTCATCATAATATGGTATTACTATTTTTGCACCCTCTTTAGCATAAGCAACTGCACATGCCCTACCTAAACCACTATCTCCACCAGTTATAATTGCAACTTTGTCTTTTAATTTACCACTGCCTTTATAATTTGGATTATCAAATATAGGACGAGGATTCATTAAATATTCCATACCAGGTTGAGTATTTTGTGATTGCATAGGTGCCATAATTGTATATTTGGTACTTTCAATACCCGTTGGATAGTAATAATTATAATATTGATTACCAAATTCATAGTCAAAATTCATATATACCTCCAATTAAAATATATGCTAGAAATATATTTTAAATAAAAAAATCTCTATCTTTTAGAGATTTTTTCTATATAATAAACTACGTAATAAAGTATTATTGTAAGTATAACAAGCAAAATAACACCTGTTATTACTAAATTCATATTAAATACTTGAGAACCATACATAATTAAATATCCAATTCCTTCTTTTGAAACTAAAAGTTCACCCATTATAACTCCAACAAAACACATACTTACATTTATCTTAAATGATTCTATTATTGGAAGTATATTACTTGGTATAACTACTTTAGTAAATACTTGAAGTTTACTTCCACCCATTGTTCTTACAATTTTTATCTTATTTGGGTCTGTTACCTTAAATGCATTATGAATATTTATTACACTTATAATCGCAGATATAAGTAATGCCATAATTATAATAGATTTAGTATTAGCTCCTGCCCATACTATAATTAATGGTCCAAGTGCTACCTTAGGTAAACTATTAAGTATTGTTAAAAATGGTTCAAATACTCTTGATAAAAATTTACTAAACCATAGAATACTTGCAAAAACTATACCTATTACATTACCAAGAATGAAACTTATTACTATCTCATATAAAGTAGCAAATATATGTTTCCAAAGATTATTTTGTTTCATTAAATCTACTATTGTATCTAATACTTTACTTGGACTAGATACTAAAAATGTATTAATTATTTTTTTATCTGCAAGAATTTGCCAAACAACAAAGAATATAACAATAATAAGAATTTGAGTAAAGAGTACTAATAAATTATCCCTTTTTATTCTTTTTAAATATTTTTTATATTCTTCACTTTTCATTAGTTAAATCTTCCCAAATTTTTTCATAATAATTCATAAACTCTCTACTACTCCTATTCTTTATAGGATTTTCTCTATCTTCTTTATAATTGATATTATAAATATTTTTTATTGTTGATGGTCTTTTTGATAAAACTATAATTTTTTTACACATACTAATTGCCTCAGATATATCATGTGTAACAATTATTAAAGTTTTCTTCTCTTTTCTTATAATATCTAATACATCATTTGAAACAGATAATCTAGTATAATAATCAAGCGCAGAAAATGGTTCATCAAGTAAAAGTATATCTGGTTTTATTGCAAGAGTTCTTATTAAAGCTGCCCTTTGTCTCATACCCCCTGATAAGTCATTTGGATAATTATTCATAAAATCTTTTAGTCCATAAGTACTAAGTAATTTTTTTACATTATCTATATTTTCTTTATTACATATTTTATTAATTTTAAGTCCTAGTAAACAATTTTCATAAATCGTTAACCAAGGAAATAAACAATCATCTTGAAGCATATAACCTATTTTTAAATTCTTATCTTTTTTTACAGTACCTTTAGTTATACTTTCTAAATTTCCGATAATTGATAATAATGTTGATTTTCCGCATCCAGATGGACCTACTATTCCAATAAAATCTCCTTCATATACTTCAAAGTTTATATTTTTTAAAGCTTCAATTTCACACTTTTTTGTATGATATGTTTTATATAACTTTTTTATTTCAAGTATAGGTTTCATTATTTTTTACTAGAAAAAGTAGTATCTACTAAATCTTCATATGGAACTTTTGAATCAAGTTCTCCAGCTTCAATCATTATATCTTGAAGATGATCAAATGATTCTTCAGTAAAGTAAGTATCTTTCATCCAAGCATCATTATCTTTATATCTTTTTATCATTGTTGAAAGTTCATTAATTGTCATATCTGGAAAATATTCAACTATTTTTTTAGCAATAGTCTCTTCATCATTATTCCATACATAATCAAGTCCTTTATTTATAGCGTTAGTGAACTTTTGGATTATTTCTGGATTTTCCTTAATATAACTTTTTTTAGCGTTATATGCTGTATATGGAACTGAACCACCATACTCACCAACATAGGCAACTACATATCCAAGTCCTTGATTTTCAACTTGTGTTGCACTTGGTTCAAATAGTGTAACAAAATCTCCTACACCACCAATAAATGTTCCTCCCATTGCTGCAAAGTCTACACTAGTATCAATAGTTAATTCATCTAAATCAATACCATTTTCTTTTAGTGTATATTCAAATGTCATCTCAGGCATACCGCCTTTTCTTCCACCAATTACATATTTTCCTTTTAAGTCTTCTAATTTAAAGTTTTCTATTTTCTCTCTTGAAACTAAGAATGCTCCGTCTCTTTTTGTAAGACCAGCAAAACTAACTATATAATCTTTATCTTTTGAATTATATACATATATAGATGCTTCACTTCCACAAAATCCTATATTAACATCACCAGATAATACTGCAGATGTTACTTTATCAGCACCAGGTGTTAATATTAAATCTATATCTAATCCCTCATCTTCAAAGTATCCATTAGCAAGTGCTGCATACTGTGGAGCATAGAATATTGTATGTGCAACCTCAGCAACTTTAACTTTTTGTAATTTTGAATTATCATCTTTATCCTTATTTGTAATAACTATAAATGTAAAAGCTAAAGCTGCAATCACAAGAAGGATAACACTCATAACAATTTTTTTCATAATTCCTCCCTTTCTCATAGACATTATATTCCAAAAAAAAATTATGGTTCTACTGGTCACCATAATTTTAATATTTATTTTTTATTTGCTAGTTCTAATGTTGGCATTATTCTTAGGTCATATGAAGCAAATTGTTTTTTCAAATACATCTTATATGCAGCTGACCCTATCATTGCTGCATTATCTGTACAATATTTTAATTTAGGAACTAATAATTCAACATTTTCTTTATCACATAGTTCACTAAATCTTTCTCTTATAGCACTATTAGCAGATACTCCACCTGCGATTAATAATTGTTTTACATTATACTCTTTAACTGCTCTCATTGTCTTTTTAGTTAATATTTCAACAACAACATCTTCAAATGATGTACATAAATTATATTTATCTATTTCATTTCCTCTTTGTTTTTCATTATGAACAAGATTTATAACTGCACTTTTAATTCCACTAAAACTAAAATTGTATGATTCATCATCCATAGGTATTGGAAGATTATATGTATGTTTTCCCTTTTTAGCATACTTATCAATTACTGGACCTCCTGGATAAGGAACATCTATAACCCTTGCTACTTTATCATAGGCTTCACCAACAGAATCATCAAGTGTACCACCTATATTTTTAAATGAGAAATCATCTTCCATATATATTATCTCAGTATGTCCTCCACTTATTACAAGTGATATAAGTGGAAATTTTAAATTATGTTCTAATTTATTTGCATATATATGTCCTGCAATATGATTAACTGCTATTAAAGGTTTATTATATATAAGTGATAATGTTTTTGCAGCCTCTACACCAATAAGAAGTGCTCCTGCAAGTCCTGGTCCATATGTAACTGCTATTGCAGTCATATCTTCCATTTTCATATTGGCACCCTTTAAACATTCATCTATAACTATTGTTATATTTTCAGTGTGAGAACGACTAGCAATTTCTGGAACTACGCCTCCAAATTTTTTATGAATATCTATTTGTGATAAAATCACAGTATTTATTTCTTCTTCTCCATTTTTAATTATAGATGCACTTGTTTCATCACACGATGATTCTATCGCAAATATATATACATCTTTCATAATATCACCTTACTTCTTTAACCATTAATAAACCATCTACTCCATTATAATAACCTTTTCTAATTGATGCTTTCTTAAAACCCAAACTTTCATATAATTTAATTGCACTAATATTATCAATTTTTACTTCTAATGTAATATTTATAATATTATAATCATTTATTATCTCATTAATTAAAGTACTTGCTAATTTATTGTTTCTTTTATCTTTTCTAGTAAATATATCTATTATTTCACATCTTTCATATATAATATCAAATACAATAAATGAAATAAATTCATCTTTATAATATGCATATATATGTGTAAACTCAGATATATTTGGATTATAATTATCTTTATATAAATTAGTAAGTTCTTTTATATCTTTTAAATCTATATCTTTTATAATCATAATTTTGATTCAGCTTCAATTTTCTTTATATAATTTGGTTTTAATGAATGTGGATTAACTGATTTATCATCTTTAATATAATTTATCATATTAACTACATCTACTTCTTTTTTATGATTATCATAATTTTCATAATCAGAATCAGAAATAATTACTATTTTACCATCATATTTTTTTAAATAATCTAAAAATTCATCTCTACTAGCATATGTATCATCTATTAATCTTTTTTTATTCTTATCAAATATAGAAAAATAAAGCATATCTTTTCTATCTTCTAAAACAGGTACATAATAATCATATCCGCAAACAGAATATATGAATTTTTGAATTGATGAAATAGGTACTATATCAATATTTAAACTATATGCTAATACTTTAGCAACTGTAATACCAATTCTTGTCCCTGTAAAAGAACCAGGCCCATTCCCAACAAATATTTTATCTAAATCTTTTAAACTAATATTTGTTGTATCAAAAGCTTCTTTAATAGATGGTACTAAATGACTAGAATGATCTCTTAAGGATTGTATATTTTTTTCATAAATTACTTTACCATCTTTTAATAAATAAACAAGTAAATTATCTAGACTAGTATCTAAAAAAAGACAGATCATAAGACTGCCTCACATAATTCTTCATATTTTGAGCCATATGGAGTTATTTTAATAACTCTTTTTGTTTCAGATACGGCAGTAAATTTAATTTCAAGTCTTTCTTCTGGTAAATAATCTTTAATCATATCAGCCCATTCTATTATAACAATACCATCTCTTCCAAAATAATCTGTAAGTCCTGTAGATGTAATATCTTCTTCTAAACGATATACATCCATATGATATAATGGCATTTCACCACTATAATATTCTTTAATTATAGTATAAGATGGAGATGTGATTGTTTCATCAATCTCAAGTGCAGCCGCAAAACCTTTAGTAAATAAAGTTTTCCCACTACCTAAATCACCATTTAAGCATATTACCATTCCTGAAAATTTTTCTGCTTCAATATTTTCAGCAAGTTCTACAGTTTCTTTTTCCGATTTTGAAGTTATTTTATAATCCATAATATCTATCACCCTAATATTATTATACAAATAAACTTATGTATTTACAACTTTTTTTTAAAATTAAATTATTTTTTTACATATTAAAAATTTTGGGCAAAAAAAAATATTAGCGACGTCCTATTTTTGCATTATACTATCTTCGGCTCTGAAGTGCTTGACTTCTGTGTTCGGGATGGGAACAGGTATTTCCACTTCGATATCGTCACTAATAAAATATAGAGAAATTATTCTCTGAAAACATGATAATGTGTTCGCAAATTAGGTTATGGTTAAATCCTCGATCTATTAGTACTGGTCAACTCAAAATATCACTATTCTTCCATCTCCAGCCTATCAACCTCATAGTCTTTGAGGGATCTTACTATTATAAAAATATGGGAAAACTCATCTTGAAGTTCGCTTCCCGCTTAGATGCTTTCAGCGGTTATCGATTCCATACATAGCTACTCTGCACTGCAACTGGCGTTACAACAGATACACCAGAGGTATGTCCATCCCGGTCCTCTCGTACTAAGGATAGCTCTTCTCAATTTTCCTACGCCCACGACGGATAGGGACCGAACTGTCTCACGACGTTCTGAACCCAGCTCGCGTGCCACTT
>CANRCC010000025.1 GCA_947629025.1 uncultured Bacilli bacterium
CTCTATCATATTTGCCGGTATAATATTTCATAACTTATACCTCCTTTCACTAATTATTTTCTCTTTTTATTTTCTAATTCCCCTAAAAATGAAAAAAATTGCAAATTTTGCAATTTATTCTAATATTACATTATTACTAGATACAGTTATTACTGGTCTAACTTCTTTTTTAGTATTAGATCTTACCCAACTACTAGTGGATGAAGAATTATATCCTGTTTGAACAGTATTTGTAGAAGAATTAACATATTTTGCTAAATTACTAACTTCAGTTATATCTTTTATTTTACCATACGAATCATACTTTTGCTCTACGTTTACAGAATTCATTAACCAGAAATCTTTTGTTCCCTTTAGCCAAGATAAATCTTCAGTATTGTTTGTAATTAATTTATTAAATTCGTTCTCAGTTAATAATCTAACTTTATAAAATTTATAAACATTTGATAAACACATACCTTCTGATAATAAAGTTCCGCCATATGATGCAGTTGGAGGATTTGTTACTAATCCTGATGCATCATCACAAACAGAGCTATCATATAGTATTGGTAAATTAAGCATATTAGTATTAGCAAAATCACCATTTATATATTTATTAATTAATGAATCACTCCATTTATATATATCATTTTTATTAGTAGTATGACTCATTGCAGTTTTTATTGTACCTTCATCAGCTAAAAGTGTTAATATCTGTTCTCCATTTTCTGCATTAGATGTTTCAATTACATGCCAATTAACTCCTGCATATATTACACTTTCACCTATCTTATAACTATTAGCATCCGCATTTTTATCATCAGATAAAGGTTCTGGGTCATATTCTTCTATATCAAGTAGAGTTACTGTATTTACAAATGTTCTCGCTTCTTGTTGTCTTGGCATATTTAACGCTATAGTTAAATATCTTGATTCACCAGGTTTAATTAAATCATTTTCAAGAGAAACATTTTTTAACTCTCCATTTTGATAAAACCATCCTGCATTTTCTTGACTATTAGAATCAAATACTAAACCTGTTGGAATATCTTCATTTATAACCTTTACATATCCTGCCTTTGTTGAATTATTTTCTATTCTAATTCCATAATATACTTTAGCAGTTGCATTTAAACTATTTTTAACACTTAACAAAACTTTGTTTTGATTTTCATAATTATATGTAGTAAGCGTGTTATTATAAGATAAATCTATTTTGGTTATATATTTACTTATATCAAACCCAAATCGCTTTCTTGATATAAGTCCAATATCCATATTATCTACACTTTCAATATCTCTAGTAACTAATATACCCATAGACTCATCAGGAGTTTTTTTGTTACTTATTTCTACAATTCCTTCTTCAATCTTATAGGCATCTGAATCAACAGCTACATCCTCAATTCCATATCTTAAAGTTAAATCATATAAATCACTATTGTAACTAGCTCTTACTTTATAGCGACCTACATCTAAATTTTTAAATTCATAATAGCCATTTTTATCAGATATAGTATCATCTAATTTAGTCATATTATTTTCACTATCTAATTTATAAAGAGTAAGTGGAATATTTTCCATACGAGTATCACTATCATCTTTAACACCATTTTCATCAAGATCTATAAATACATTACCAGATATAGTTCTACTTACTACCCTTGCTTCTATTTTGTTAGAATGATTTTCACTATATTCTTTTGAACCACCTACAAATGCATTAATATATTTATCACCATAATTATTATCTTTTGGTTTAATAGATACTACAATGTCATCCATATATGTTCCAGAATTTATAGAAATATCTGTGATTTTAATTGCAGTTGCATCTACATATTCTTCAGTAATATTACACTCTTTAAATTCATTATTTTTATTTTCAATTTCATTAGATAACTTAGAGTATTCTTGAGTTGAACAAGATATTTTTGCATTTCCAAGAGAACTTGGAATAGTTACCTTAACTTTATATGAACCACTAAATTTAGATTTATTTTTATCACCATTACTTGGAAATATATCAACAATCGTATAATCATCTATATTTTCACTTGCATTATTATATCCACCAAGTAAATAACTAAATTCAGAATTTTTTTCAATAATAGAACCATTTTCACCTATTTTTTGTTGTACTATTACATTTTGTATACCAGTAGCATATATTGTGAAACTACCTTTTAACTTTTTAAAGTAACTAGCGTCTATTTCATTATTTATATTAACTGCAAAAACTTCACTAGTTACAGTTACAGGAACACCACTACCCTTTATCGTTGGTGAAACCATTGCTTTAAAATTAAGATCTTTTATTTTTTGATTAGGTTTAGTGTATGGTAATGTATAAGTCAATACAGTATTAGAATTTGCATCAGTTGTTACTTCTGGTGTACCTAAATCTTTATCAGGAATATAGATTAATTCTTTTGGAATAGTAATTATTACTTTTAAATTATTTATCCACCAAACATCATTTGCACCTACTACTTCATTTTCATCCACTATATTTGTTTTAACATTATAATATATTGTTTCACTATTATTAGAATTATAATTTGTTTTAATAGAACCATCAGAATTTTTATTAGTTACACTTATTATAGAACTAGATTTAAAATTAACAATTTTTAAAGAATCACCCCAAACACTATCAGTATCTATAGATGAAATACTAGTTCCTTGATATATAGTTTTCTTATAGTTATTCGGATTTGTAACACTATTTTCATCAGGTGTAACCCTTGGAGAATAATAAGAAATATTATTATCGTAATCTGATGAAGTTGCGATTGCTGTTGCTTGATAAGTTTGTGTTAAATCACTTACATTTCTAACCCTAATACCAACTTCTACTATAATTTTTACATTATCTGGAAGTTTTACTCCTTTTTTTGTTTGAACTATTACTTTTGTAATAGGAATTTCTGTTGAAGATGTATTTTGGGTTTCTTTACTATCCTTTGATTTATTATCATCTTCTTCTCCATCTTCTTTTGCATCAAGTATTCTATCAAATGTTTGTTCCACATTACCATTAGCAGTTATACAAGGTCCACCATAAAGGTTTTGAATTTGACTTTGTGAATAAGTACTAATTTTTTCCTTAACAGTTTTACAAGAAGATTGAATAGTTGCTAAATCTTCAGAATTTAATTTTTTGTTTGATGATGATTCATCATAATTTGTAGCACTATAATTTGAACTATCAAAGCTTCCTGTTACATATTTTATTTCAAAATCTTCTGGTTTCAATTTTACATTTTTATCACCCTCAATGGTGATTTTTATATCATTGTCATTATCCAAAGGAACTACCCTAAACGCATTAGTATCTACTTTAATAATTTCCTTTAATCCTTGATCAGATAATGTCTTTTTATAATTAAATGTTGTTTTATATCTTAATATTTCACCTTTAGATGTTGAACCTGTTCCATTTATATCAGTAAGTGTTGTTCTAGTTGCATTATCGTAATACTCACCTGCTGAAACCTTTTCACCACTAACATCATAAAATTCTCCAACTAAAGAATAATCTATATTTTCATAATATTTATTGACAATATTAGATGTTACTGAAGATGGTGATGTTGTTGTTATCTTATTACCAGTAGTATCAACGGCATTAAAGTTACTTATTGTCATTGTTGATGTTATATCATTTTTTCCGTCTTCTTTCGTTCTAGGAGAAAATACTGAAAATGCAAATGATGAAATATAATTAGCATCTGATATTTTTACACCATCTGCTGTATTAGTTGCAGAAGCATAAGTTGTAAAATAGTTTTTAATAGTACAATTATACGTATTATCATCTTTTTTTGATATAGAAACATTACCAGGATACTTAATCATATTGATATCATTTGAAGATGCACTATATGGTAAACTAACTACAACTGGTTCTATTTCACTAGCATTACTTGGTGCATATAATCTAAACCAAGAATTATCAAACATAATAGTTTTTGTACTACCGTTTTGTGATAAGCTTACATCAAATGTAATATCACCACCATTAGGCATTGTATAACCTCTAATTGATGTTTCACCACCAATAAGATAAATAGCACCTACATATGTTAAATATCTACCAACTGCATCATTATATGTTGTTTTTTGACCTTCACTTGTTTGTGGAAGTAATTTAAATCCAAGTGTTGTAATAGGTTTTGATGAAACAATAGTAGGCATTTCATTTCCTCCAGTAAAGGCAGTTGTGTATTTTTGTGATTTTTCACTATCATATAAATAATAATGAGTACTATCATTTACCTTTCCTAAAGTAATTACATAATTATTATCCGTATTTGTTTTTTCAAAAATTTCAAATTTCGGATCAATATTAGTTTTATTAGGAGCACCTAATACATATAAAGTTATTTCACTACTAAAGATATCTTCATATGTATTTATTCCTTCAAAATCAAATGTATGAGTTTTTTCTCCAGGTTTTGAATTTTTACCAAATGTTACATATTTTGCTTCTTCATCCGATAAAGTAACTTTTATACTTACAGTTCTTTCTTCATAAGAATTATTATCATTTTTTCCTTTTATATTATAATCAAATGAATATTTTAAAGTATCAAAAGATCTAACAAGTCTATTCTCAGCGCTTGAATCATATCCCGCATTATAACTTTTTATTGTATAACCATCTTCTTCATATGTTACACCATCTGAGCCATCATTAGTAAATGACGACCCTGTTGTGATTCTTTTAATTGAAGCATAATCCATTGCAATCTTGTTAGCAGCCATATCTGCTCTCGCCCTATTATAAATTAAAAAACTAGTCATTATTATTGTAATAACTAATAATATGCCTAATATTTTATTATTTTCCCTTATTTTTCTCATACATTCACCTATTCTCTATAAAAAATTATATCACTTAATAGGAGTTTTTTCAACATATTTAAATAATCTTTTTATAAATAATAAAAGAAAATAACGAATTGTTATTTTCTCTTATTCAAAATCATAACTCCATAATATTTTTGTTACTTTTCCATATTTATATGATAACTCTAATTTTGCTATATTTGGTTTTTCTCCATCTATTATTTCATCTCTATTTATATATGCAATTTCATTCTTTCCTCTTACCCCTAGATATATTCTATCCTCTATTTCACTTTCACTTAATGCATCTGTTGAGTAATTCCCATACATATATGTTCCTTTTTTATTTTCTATCTTATATTTTTTCATTACTTTTAGTATTTTATCTCCTACTTTTATATTTCTTGATGTTTTATACTTTTTCTTTGTTATTTCTGCTTTTACTAAAATATAATCATTATAATTTTCTCTTAATATTAACTTTAATCCTTTATATTCTAATTCTTTGTATCTATACGAATTCTTTTCATATTTTTTCTCTTTTTTTGGACTACCTAGTTCTTTCTTCACTTCTTTTTCTGTACTTTTGAATTTTAATTTATCTCCTAATGTTAAATCTGCTATTGAAAATATAGTCTTATCATTTTTTCTTAATGTTACTTCTGCATAGTTTTTATTAATATTTGTTATTAATATTATAGTTGCAAATATTATTGCTAATATACTTGCAACTATAATTATTTTCTTATATGTATCTGTTTTTATCTCTTTTTTCTTCATACATATTCCCCTTTATTTATCCATTTTCTTTCTTAATAATATTAATCCTGCTATTGATGCTATTAATATTGATATTATTAGACCATACCTTAATACTAATTGTCCTGTCTGTATATTTACTACTAATTCTGCACTTGCTGTATTCTTTACTTCTATTCTTTCTGTTTTTCCTTTATTTACTATTATTGCATTCCCATATACATTTCCACTATCATCTACAAAGAATGTTGCTATATTTGGATTTTTTGATAACTCTTTTCCTGGTGCTGGTTTTGTTTCTAGTATTCTATATTGTCCTGCCTCTAAATAGTATACTGTTGCACTTCCATTTTTTGTTGTTATTGTTACGTTATCTGTATTTTCATCTACTTTATAGTATACTTCATCATCTTTTTCTTCTCTTGTTACTGTTATATCATAATATTTTTTATTATCATCTAACTTTTGTAGCTTAAATTCTGCTCCATCTATTAATTGATTAAATTCATCATATTTATAAAATTTAAATGGTGTTGGGGTATTTACTAATGTCTTATATGTACTATGTGCATATTCTGAATTCTTTTCTATTGTTACCATTGTATATCTATCTTCTTCATCCTTTGGTAATGAATATCCTTTTGGTGCTTTTGTTTCTTCTACTATATAGCATCTATCATATTCTAGATATTGTATTAATGCTTCTCCCTCTTGAAGTTCTATTTTTTCTCCATTTTCTGTCTTCGTTGATCCATCATCAAAATCTGCCCATGTATCTAAATAATCTGTATATGTTAATTTTGTTAATTCATTTACTGAAATATCACTACATTTTCCAAACTCTGTATCTGCACATGTCGTTATCGTATCTGTATCTGCTACTGGTCTACTTTCATATACCCCATCTCTTATTGTTTTTAGTTTCATTAATGTTGCTCCTTCTTTTAACTGCGCTTTTGCTGTTAAATTTGGATTACATTTATTTTTTTCATATATTCTAAATTGTGCTCCTGATAATAAATTCCCATTATCTGAATATTTTTTTATTAATAATGATGTTGGTTTATTTGGTACATCTTTTTCTTCAACATCTACTGTTGTATTTATTACTGTAAATGATGTCTCTGCATTTCTTCCTTCTGGTAATGTATAATTCTTTGGAGCTATTGTTTCTAATAATGAATATGTATATCCTGATTGTAAATATCTAAGTACTAATATTCCATGATATGGATGTAATGAAGTTTCATATTTTATTCCTTTATCTGCATCACTATCACTCATTGCTCTATATACTTCTACACCAGCAAGACCTTCTGCATCTTTTTGATCTTCTTCATCATTTGTTATTACTGCCCTTGGATAGAATTTTACTAGTTCCATTCCCGCTTTTTTTCTTTCCTCTTCTGTATTATAATCTCCTGGATGACATTCACTACTGTCTTTTGGACATCTATATACTTCAAACGTTGTTGTTTCATCTGGTATTAAATAATTATACTTTGAATCTCTTTTTTCAAATCTTACCCTTGTTGGCTTATCCTCTATTTTCTTTGTTGTTGATTCTTGTGTAACTTCTGATCCATCTGTACATGGAATTTTATATTGTACTTCTGTTGGTGTACTTTCTGTATTTTCTTTTACATATACTGAATCTTCTGGTACTGATATTTCTTCTACTGTATAATTGTTTCCTCTACATAGATTAGTTATTTTCATATGTCCACCACATGTATGTAATTCACTTCCTCCTGACTGTTCTTGCTCTGATGAATATACATACCTGTATTCACTATAACTATCTTCTGTTAAACAATTTCCATGATTTTTTACAAACTTTAATGTTAAATATCTATTATTACTATCTTTTAATTTAAATACTATTCTATCAAAATCGCTTCTTTCTTTTGCATTTTCAAATTCTACTGAAGAATCTGTTTCATCTTCTTCTCTATCCTTATCTATTACATCTTCTTGATCATTATAATGATAATAATCTTTCTTTGTAAATTCTATTTCCGTTGGTGTATTTGTTAATTGTTGCGTTATATATCCTCTTGTTGGGCATGATACTGCATTTGAACTTGGATTTGAACAAGTTGTTATTGTAAATGATGACGTTTGCTGACTATAATTTGGATAATAATATCCTATACAATCTTCTTCACTCTTACTTGAATCACACACTTTACTTTGTACTTCTCTTATTACATATGTCTTTCCCCATGCTAAATGATCTACTCTTATCTTTCTTTCATCATTTAAATGTAGTATTGTTGTCGGTGTTCCTTGTTTTTTATCCATTACTGTATCGTCTACATAGTTATATACTCCATTTTCTAATACAAATTGTAATGGATTTTCCTTTGGATTATTTGATTGATCTGCCTCATATATTTCAAAGTCTAATTTTTTTAATTCTTCTGTCGTTAATTGAATTAATGACTTTTCTTCTCCATTTATTACTATTTTATCTTCTCCATCCCCACCATCTACTTGTTTTACTTTCTTTGTAAACTCAAATCCTGTTGGAATGTTTATAAATTTATTTGTATCATCCATTGGTTTAAAATCTGCTACTGTTGCTACGTCTATTGATGCCTTATTTGGATCAAATGTATGATATTGACCTGGTCTTGTCTCTGTTACTCTATATGTTCCTTCTGGTACTCCTCTTACACATACTTGTCCATCTGCATCTGCTTCAAATATATCTGAGCCTGCGCCTGTTGATGTTGCACTATATTCATAACAATTTCTCGTATCTGAAACTCCAGTATCTGAATTTTGTGTTGCTACCTTTCCTGCTTTATGATATATTGTCGTACCACCTTTTGTTACTTTAAATTGTGCCGCCATATCCGTATCATTTGTTTTTAATTTTGTTGTCCCATCCTCTAGCACTTTATACCAATTTATTTTTAATGAAGTATCATCATATATAAAATTATCCGTTACAGTTGCTGGACACCAACTTGAAACAGCGTTTGCTACTTGAGCATCACTTTGTCCATAATATTTGGCAGCTTCATTTTCACTTAATATTGAAACTCCTAAATTATTATGTACTGAAGGTGAAGGTAATCCATAGCCAGTAGGTGGTTCTATTTCTTCTACTGAACATATTGTATTTTGTCCAATCTTTTTTGTTC
This sequence comes from uncultured Bacilli bacterium, assembly GCA_947629025.1. Taxonomy (GTDB): domain Bacteria; phylum Bacillota_I; class Bacilli_A; order RF39; family UBA660; genus CAG-433. The sequence goes on from CANRCC010000025.1 coordinate 8,748, forward strand.
CTGCATATAAAGTTGCAATACCATCTGCTCCTGTTGTTTTTGTATCTGTTGCACCATTATTACATGTCAACTTAAATTTTGCACCAGATAATATTCTATTTGGATTATCCTTATCAACTTTTTTAACCTTTAAACACTGATATTTTTTAATATTATATACGGGTTGTTTAGTCGATGATGTTGGGCAAGACCAAGTATATGTATTACCATTTTTACTCAATGTCATAGCAATTGCTTTACTAGAAGGAATTTCTTGCAACACTGTACCATCAGAATCTCGTAAAGTAGCAAAATATTCTTGATCACTTGTATTAGTAGTAACATTTTGTTCAGTAATACTTATTTTTTTGTCTGGTGAAGATTTTTTGTAACTTGTATAAATATCTTCAAAATTAAAACCTGTTAATAAAATCTGATTGCCACTATTTGAAAAACACTTTTGAGAACCTCCTACATTTGTACATAGTTGAACGTTTTTAAACTGTGTAGTTGTATTATTTAAATCTTTTTTATCAACAATAACACAATACTTAACCCCAATATTGTAATATTGACATTTTTTACCGTCGGTCTTACATGAAATAGATGTACCGGCATTTGTACTTGTATCTCCTGGTTCAGGAGTTACTGAAGTAAATGTTGTTTCAGTAATATCGTTTGCCCTTATATATTGTTTCGATGAAATTGTGCTATTATCTGTATACTCATGATATGTTTCAGCTATACAATATGTTTCATTTTCTTCAAGTCCTGTAAATGTTGCAACTCCGTTTTTATTAGTTTTTTGCATATCAATCATTTTTCCTGTACAAGCACTACCATCTGATTTCATACTTGGATATAATTTAAATATAATGCCTGATTTTTTCAACTCATTTGAAACTAATTTACCACTTTCATCAACAGAATATTCATATTTTTTTACTTGTAACTTTGCAGCAGGTTCATTTTTAAATCTTATATAACCACTTGCCATTTGGCCACCCGCTGTCTCTGCTTTTGATATTGCAAGTGTTAAATATTTTTCAGAAATTGCATACACAGAAAATTGCATCTTGTAGCCATCAGATGGATTATTTCCCGAAAAAGATTCTCCCGTACTTGGATCTGAACAATACATACGAACCCACTTTTTATCAATATCTGATAATTCTAATTTTGCTTGATATGTAGTATTACCTTCTTTTTTAGTTTTTGTTATTGTTTTATCTTCAAAACCTGATATTTTTAATATAAAATCGGGATAGTCTTTTGCAGAAGCAGCATCTGCTGCACCATACGCCATACTTTGAAAAGCTTTCTTTATAGCAGTTTTTAAACCTGTCATACTTGATATATTTTCAAAACTATTATATCCTGATTTACATTCAAAGCCATTATCACCTTCTCCTACCTTACCACCACATATTACAGTAGCATTTTTCCAACCAGAATCAGGATATTTTTGAATAGCACTACCATACATATATGGAACAGTTCTAGTTGCGAAAGTATGATTTTTAAAATCCTCTAAAGAGATTTTATCTGTATCACCAGTCACACTAAATGTTCCAACAATATTTGCTGTACTACTTGCAGCACTTACTTTTTTTGGATAAAAAATATTCAAAAATGAAGTTTTAAGAAGAGCCGTTTTTTTAATTTTTACATCTATTTTACTTATATAAATAGGGCTCATATCAATTGTAATAGTTCCTGAAGTCGCATCAAAATTATAATAATCATTTGATAAAACCTTATTATCACCATTTAAATAAATTTTTAAGTCTTTCTTTGTAACATTACGTCCTATACCATACTTGAATATAGAAATTTTTGTTTCTTGATCATAATTATTTAATAATACTGTATTCTTATGATTTATAAACTTACTTACCATCTTATCTACTTTTAAATTTTTATATTCATCCTTTGTTACTCTACTAATTATCCCCATTTTTACAGGGCAATCATTATATTCACTATATTTTTTATCTTCAAAATATTTTTTTGGAATATATACTACTTTTTTATTTTTATCAAACTTTAAGTCATCAATTACATTACCATATACATCATTTAGTGCAAAAATATAATTTGATATGTTTTCAAAAACGACTGGATTTATATTGTTTAATTTGGCAACATAATATTTTCCATCTTTTTTTACATTATCCCATGTTTGACCTATGAATAATGTTCTTTTATCATTTGAATCATAATTACTAAAATTTTCACTATTATTAGTTTTATCATAATCAATTAGAAGATATGTAATATGAAACTTTTTGTTATCTTCTTTTGTATTTTTATCACTATTAAATTTATAAGAATCTACAAGAAGATAGATAAATATAAATGAAAAACAGATTGATATTAATAATATAATTCTTTTTTTATTTTTCATACTACACTCTCCTTAAAATCCTATACTTGATTTATTTTTATTTAAATTATAATCCTTTAGATATTCGTTTCTAACTATATTTTTAGGTATAACTTTAATTTGTATTGCAGTAATATTCTCTTTTATATTTCCATTTATTCCATCATTATTGCATGTCCATTCAAGCCATTTATTTTTCTTATTATATGTTCTATAACATAAATCATAACTTATATTTGTTCCATAAAACAATGATATTTTTATTGCATTTATAGAATTTTTAGTATTAACATTATCATCTTCATCACTGACATAATTATCAGACCATTTTTCTTCTTTAGAATATGTAGAATATATAACTGCATCATCATTACCAAGTTTTATTTTAAATGCTTTTATATTATCTTTCATATTTCCACTTGTTATTCCATTTTTTGACCATGTACTCCATCCTGATTTTTCTGTATATGTTTTATAATATACCTTCAATATTCCAGCATTTTCCATACCATCAGTTCTAAAGAAAAATACTTTAAAAAGAATAATTAATGCTAATGCTATAGTAATAAAAAGAATATACTTTTTTTTATTGTATTTTTTTAAGAAAATTTTTTCTTTTGAAATTATGTTCATAAAATAGCTCCTAACCACTTAAAATCTAGTATTAATATTTTCAGATAAATTACTTAAATTAATTTTTAAATTTTATTGTTAAATAATCATTTTTTTAAAGTTAATGCATTATAATCTTTATATTCATCTGAAAGATGACCACTTATACAAATTTGTTTTTCTTCATCTACATAGTCCCAATCAATATTTGGGCTATCTTTAACTTCAGAAAAATTTGAATATAAAGTGGAAAATCTCAACGTATAACATTCTCCTTTTGAATCAACAAAAAGAAAGTAAACGTAGGTATATATCTTACCTATCCATTCTCGTATGAATACGTTATTAGAACAATCAACTCCATATTTATCTATAACTTTTATATTTCCAAAAAACCCTAAATATTTATGATTTTTAAGGTAATCTAGTACTTCAGGATTATAAGCTAACACTCCTAACTCACATTTTTCATAATTAACTTCACTATCTTCACTATAATTAGTATTTACTTCATAATATTCATCTGTAGGATTAGTTAAAATATTATAATTTACACCATTTACAGTTACCTTTTCGATAGTTCCATATTTTGATAAATCAACTGGAGGCATTACTGGATATTCTGAAGATGTTTGATTTTCAGTAGTTGGCTTTTCTGTAGTTTTAGGAGTTTCTGTTGTTATTTTTTGTGTTGTTTTTTCTGTCGTATTTTTAGTTGTATTGTTTTTATTCTTTGATTTTGGATCTACTACTGTTATATATCTTTTCTTTGTTGCTTTATTTCCTGCTTTATCTTTTACTGTATATGTTATTACATATTTTCCTGTACTTGAAAATTTTACTTTTTTATTTTTCTTTATTTTACTTGCTATTGACTTATAACTTTTTTTACCTTTTTTTACTGTTATTTTTAGTTTCTTTGTTACATTTCCATCTTTATTATCTTTTGCTGTTGTTTTTGGTACTTTTATTACTTTATTCTTATTTACTGTAATTTTTGATTTTCCACTAAATTTTATTGTTGGTTTCTTTTTATCCTTTTTTGTTTTTGCTTCTACTGTATATGGATTTGGTTCATCCATTATGCTTGCTGTTGGGGTTGCTGCTAGAGCTACTGCTACTGCTGCTGCTATTGCTCCTTTTTTTAGTAATGATGTTCTAAAGTTCCTTTTAGTTGGTTTATTTATTTCTACTTCTTCTAATTCATCATTTTCTTCTACCTCTTCAACTTTTAAGTCTTCTATGCTACCTTCTTTTTTTATGTCCTTTAAATTCTCTTTTAATACTTCTAGTAATTGTTTTTCCATATTTATTATCCTTTCTATCTTAAATAAATTATACCATTTACATTAAAAATGTCAATGCTATATATTAATTATCGTTAAATCAATCTAAAGTGCACAATTAAGTGGAATAGGTATAAAAAAGTGCAATTATAAAAGAAAATGCACTTTT
>CANRCC010000026.1 GCA_947629025.1 uncultured Bacilli bacterium
CTATTATCCCTATTACTAATACCATTATCATTATTAATATTTGATATTTTCTTCTCTTTAATTTTTCCATATAAGCGTACCTTCCATTCTTATTATATTTATATATTATTAGTATACCCCCCCCCATGCCTTTTGTCAATCTTTTGACGACAAAAAAAGACCTTATTTTATGGCCTTTTGCAGTGATAAACTGAAAGTAGACAATTAGAGGGAATAAGTGGACAATCAATTTTCTCTTTTATACAATCACTTGCCTCTTTTATACAATTTTATTAAAATATATACAATGAAAGGATGGTATTTTATTTATGAATATGCACTATAATACTGAACTTAAAAAGAAATTATGTGAAGATATTTGTATTCATCATGCTTCTACTATCAAAACTGCTAATGAATACAATATTCCTCTTAAAACTTTAGAAAAATGGATTACTTCTTACAATAAAGATAATCACTGTTTTGATCCTAAAATTGAATTCGTTAATGATTTTAAACTAATTGATGATTTATCTTCTAATCCTGACTATGATAATTTATCTAATACTGAACTTAAAAAAATTATTATGAAGAAAGACATTGAGATTGCTCGATTAAAAAAAGGTTATCTTGTGAAAGGAGATGGTACGGGAGAAAAGGTATTCATTACTTTCTCCAAAAAGAATATGAAATAATTTTTGATTTATCTGACAAATACTCTATTCATTCTTTATGTAATGAAATGAATATTAATCGTTCTGGTTTCTATAAATGGGTTAAAAGAAGATCTAATCCTTCTACCGCAGAAATAAATAGGATTAATGCCTGTAACCTTTTTGAAGAATATCATAAAAAATATCCTTCTCATGGTTATCGTTGGCTTAATGCTTTTATTAAAAATGATTTGGGAATCGTTTATTCCGATAACTTTGCTCATAAAATATGTAAATTTCTTGGTATTAAATCTGAATCTAAACATTTTAAAAGACAAGGTAAAAAAGCTTCTCGTGAACTTAAAGTCTTTCCTAATTTCATTTTAGCTGAACTTAATCCTTTAAGACCTTTTCAACTAGTTGTCTCTGATATGACTGCCTTTTGGGCCAACAATCATTATTATGAATTAACTCTTTTTATGGATTTATTTAATAATGAAATTGTTTCTTATTCCTTATCTAATAAGAAAGGTGATCCAAACTCCTATCATAATGCTTTAAAAGATTTAATTATTAAAAAAGAAGAATATAAGGACCTTGAAATGATTTTGCATACCGACCAAGGTTCTGTATATTCTTCAAAGAAATTTAATGAATTTCTTCCCTTATATAATATCACACATTCTATGTCTAAACCAGGTACTCCTACTGAAAATGGTGCCATGGAATCTATTAATGGTTGGATTAAAGAAGAATTATTTATTGATTTTAAAATTAATTCTTGTGAAAATATTCCTAAACAGATTGATGATTATATTGACTTTTTTAATAATCATAGACCTCAAGCTACTTTAAAATATCTGACCCCATATCAATTCAAAAAATTTTATTACAATAAAGAAGATTAACTTTTTTGTTAATCCCCCCTCATATTTTTAATTTTTGTCTACTTTTGCTTGACTAATGCATGTTAAATTAGGATTACTTCTTACTATTTATATAATTTGTTATTTCATCAACTGAATTAAATACTTTGCATAATTTACTAAAGTCATAATTTTTTGATATTTTTTTATTTACATTACTAAACATATTAACTAAATCATCAAAAAATCCATTTATATTAAATATTATTATATCTTTATTATGTAATTTAGTTCTTTTTGACTCTAAAATATACATAAATTCTGATAAAGTACCAAATGCACCTGGTAAAAATATTATCAAATCTGATTTTTCTTCTAATGTTCGCATACTATCTTCTAAATTATTAACCATAATTATATCATTAAGTGTTAAATCTTTTAAATCATCTTTATACATTTCATAACATATTCCTGTTATATTTCTTTTATTATTTAAAAATTCATTATAACAAATTCCCATAAGTCCTCTATTTGCGCATCCAAATACTAAATCATTATCTTTACTTATACACTCGGCTAAATATTTTGTAACAACTTTATATTCATCACTTACTTCATCAGAAGATGAACAACCAATAAATATTTTCAAATTATATCACCTACTTAATACCTAATATATTATTTATTTTATTATATCCAGTTGTAAAATCATCCATAGCAATTTTTAATACTTTTAGATTTTCACCCTTAAGTTCATCAGCAATCTTTAAATATTCTTCTTGTTGTTTTACACTATTTTCCATATCAAATTTTACATACTCTGCTTTTTCTCTTTTTAATCTTTCAATATAAAGTTTTGTATTTTTTAAATAAAGTGCAAAATAATATATATCAAACTTAAGATCTAGAAATTTATGTAATAATTCATAATAAGCGTCATCAAAATTATAATCTTTAAATCTTAAAGAAGAATATACTTTTTCTGTAAAAAATGTTCTATCAAAAATTAAATTCATACCAGTATTTTCTAAAGTTTTTAAATAAGATATTAATCCATCATACATTTCTTTATTTTTTGATAAACCTGTTTGTGTTTTATCTGGAATACCACTTAACCTATATAAATTAGAACTTTTTATATTTTCTCTTAAATAATTTGCTAAATTTGTTTTACCTACTCCTTGAGGTCCTTCTATTACTATTAGTTTGCTATTTTGCATATTTTCCATATAACCATCTCCCTATAATTTGATTATAACATATTAATATTATTTTTAAAATAAATTAATTGCCTAATTATATAATTTGCATATAGTATATTAGAAAGAAGGAATAAAATGGATAATCAATTTCCTATTTTAGAGAAAAAATGTTATTTAGTTGGACCTACTGGTCCTACTGGACCCAAAGGAGATAGTATGCCTTCTGAAACTATTGTATTGGGTAATGTAAGTACAACTAATTATGAAAATGAAGCTAAGATTATAGATGATAAGCAAGGTCTTACTCATACTTTTAATTTTATTATTCCAAGAGGACCTAAAGGTGATGATGGAACAAGCGTAACTATATTAGGTTCTTATAATAGTGTTGAAGAATTAAGAGAAAATCATCCTATTGGAAAAATTGGAGATTCATACCTAGTTAATGATAATTTATATGTATGGGATGATAACAAAAATGATTGGAATGATGTTGGTGTAATAAAAGGACCTAAAGGTGATACTGGTGATCAAGGCCCTACTGGACCTAAAGGTGATCAAGGTATTCAAGGTCCTAAAGGAGATATAGGACCTAAGGGTGATACTGGCAATCAGGGACCTATTGGTCCTAAAGGTGATCAAGGTATTCAAGGCCCTATTGGCCCTGCAGGACCATTAGCAATACCAACTTCTATTTTCATACGATTTAATACAACATCAACAGATGAAGAAGTAGCATCTAAAAGTAGAATTCCATTTGATGTAAAAATTGGAGATGATTCTAATTTATTTAAACTTGATTTAGAAGAAAATACTATTACATTTTTACAGACCGGTACTTACTACATAGATTTTATCGTACAAGCGCATCCTATAAATCAAACACCACTAAAAGATGATCATGATATGGTCGCAATTGGATTTAAAAAAGTTGATGAAGAAACAGTTTATGCTGGTGGAAGTATGTGGGATTCTGATAATTCTACAGTATACATAATAGGAAAAGGAATTGTTACTTTACCTTATGAAAATGAAATTTTTGAACTTGTTAATTTAGGAAAGTATCCAATTTATTTAAATAGTCCTAATAGCGCATACATTTATAGTGAATCATCATTTGTAAATCCAGTAGTAAATTTATCTATTCAAAAAATAAAAGAATAATTAATATTAAAAAACCTTTTCAAGGTTTTCTTTTTTTATATTACATAAATTTATAATTATATATTAAATGATTATGTAATTTAACTAAGTAAAATATCAAATATTACAATTATTGTTAAAATAAAAAATAGATATTTTGACAATATATAATAAACTTATTTATTGCAAACATCTATAAAATATTTAAATATATTATTCATATTTTCATCAATTTTGTATAGACTTTCTGGATGAAATCTTACTCCCATATAAAATTTTTTATCGTTTGATTCAACTACATCAGCATAACCATCATCACATACTGCTGATTTTTCTAATAAAGGAAAACTATCAACTGCTTTTTCATGTCTTGAATTTACTTTTATTTCTTTGTGTTTAACAATATCATAAAATTTAGAAGATGGATTAATATATATATTATGAACATATTTTTTTGTTTTTTGATTATGTTTTTCAGGATTAGGAATTTTATATGTAGTACCACCTAATGCCCTAACAATAACATTTTGACCACAACATATACCTAAAATTGGAATATCATGTTCATAACAATATTTTGCTACTATCATTTCATAGTTATCACATGCTCCTCCACCCTGAATTATAATTCCATCACAAAGATTAATTTGCATAATTAATGAATCATATTCATCTTTTGATAAATTATTATTCCAATCATCTTCTACATCTGATTTTTCTTCTTTTGGTAACAAAATACCAATTGCTACTGCTCCATTATCAAATATAGCTTGTTTAATCTCATCTCTTATATACATACTAGGTCTTATACTATCTTTTTTAGAATGTTTAGAAACTATACCTATTATAGACTTTTTCATTTATTTTATCACCTATCTTAAAGCTAATTTTCTTACATAAGGTTCTTGCTGTGTAAGTACATAATCATTACCATCATATTTTTTATTAGCTATATTCATAATTTCTTCTAATTCTTCTAGATTGATAATTTCTGTATTAACTACGTTATAACGAATTTCATCATTACATAATGCTTGTTTAATTGCAAAACTAGCATTTTTTAAACAAACGTTAGCTACCGTATTATCTTTTAGTGTTCTATATGAATCTGGATACATAGGGTTCTCATAATAATAATGTCCATCTCCCTTTGTTTCACTATATTGAATAAATGAAATATCACCATCTGTTATTAACTCAAAGCTTAATAAATCTGTTAAACTTTTACCATGTACCAAAGTATAGGTTTGATTAGGATTTCCTCCATAAATATATAATGGATGTTTACTATGTTGTTCTATCTTTTTTTGTATACTAAGTTCTTCTGCTATTTTTCTTATTTTTATTCTTCCATCTTCACTTAAATTTTTTTCATAGTGTGATAAATCAATATTTGGATCATATCTTAAATTTAATGGTTCACCACGCATTGAATCCCAAAAAATGCTACCACTAAAAAATTTTTCTCTATATAAGCCATCTTGAATATCAACTTGATTATCTAAAGCACCTCTAGTAAGACCAATTTCTTGAAATAATTCTTTATAGTTATAATTTTTATAATAATAATATAATTTTTTTGCAAGTTGCTTCTCATTAATTTGATGAATGCCATTTTTACAAAGTAATGGTAAAAGAATTGCTACAAATTCATGTTCAGTAAAAACTGGATCATGAAACATTTCTAAATATTTTTGTGTACTATCATTTAATTTTGACATAAAAACCCTTCCTTAACTGTGTATCATTATAACATAAATCTTCGTTAAATAATATATTTTTGTTTACATTTCTATCTCAAAATTATCTTTTTCTTTAAAGTAATTTTTATATCAAAAGTTAAACATTTGTGCCCTTACGGAAGATATATAAAAACTTATAAATATTAAAATAAAACTTTACATATTAAAAATTGTAAGTTTTTAGAAATAGATGAACCACGTTTATTAACATCATAATTTTCATATACTTTTTTAACAACAAGTCCAACATTTTCACAGCATTGTTTTACCTCATCAATTGTAAAAATCCTAAAAGTATGACTATCAATATATTTCTTACCATCAATTTCAAATAAAATTTTACTATCTTCTATTTTAGATTTTTTATCATAATGCCATTCCATAGTTCTAGCAATATTATCATAAGAATCTGTTTTACTACCTGAATTTTGAGGATTATGTAAATCAATTATTATTTTTCCATTATCAGTTAAAATATTTTTTAGATTAATAAGAGCCTTTTCCAATTCTTGAGTATTTTTTAAATGATTTAATACGGCAAACATTGAGATTATAACATCATATTTTTTATTAATATTTATATCTAATATATTTTGTAAATAAAGATTAGAGGAAATCCTAGTTTTAGCAATATCTAGCATTTCTTTATTAATATCTAAGCCATCAACTTTGAAACCATTTTGTTGTAGCAAAAAAGCATGCAAACCAGTTCCACAACCTATATCGATAATTTTATCATCTTGACCAATAAATTTTTTTAAGAATTCTGTTTCTTTAGCATAATCTTTATTTTTATAAAATTTATCATAATACTTTGCAAATTCTTTGTATTCCATTTTATTTCTCCTTATTATTATGATAGTAGTTATAAAAAATGACACTCAATCAGCATTGATAGAATGTCAAATATAAATTCTTAGAGGCAACATTCACTTGCGACTCAAATGTTTCTCTTTTTTTATTTTATGCAAGTTTCCTTGACATTTTCATCATAACATAAAAGAGAACTTTTTACAAGTTCTCTATATAAAAGTATTACTTCAAGAGTTAAATGCAACTTTTCACAAAATTAAGTAATTAAACACATATTGTACTAACTCTCTATCTAAATTATAAACTATTCTAAAAAAAAATAGTTCTACATATTTTATATTTTTTTAATACTAACAATCAGTGTAATAATAATGAACTATTAATTTTTTAATTTCTCCATTTTCTATTGTTGTTTTATAACCTGCACCATTTCTGTATAATGGAGTATTTACATCTTCTGGTCCATGAACTGTAACCTCTCCTTTTTTACTTTCCACATAACTATCATAAGATTCTCCCATAAGATTTTTCATAAATAATTGGAATGATTTGCGTGTTTCTGAATTATCTTCCTTTTTAGGTGCAGTAACTTGTCTAATTAGTTCTTCTCTTACTGCTTTTGCACTTACTTTTCCTTTTACATCTATTTTAAATATTTTTGAATAGTCACTCTTTTTGCATAAAAAATTTAAACAAGGATCTAGAACATATTCTGTGTTATCAAATTTAAAACATATCCATGAATGATAATATTCTGGTGTTATTTTATCAAAATTTAAGTTCCCTCTTTCAATATAATCATCATCATTTAAAAATACTATTGCTGATTCTGTTGTTTGCCAACACCATCCTTCAAGTTGCCTTACTGGCATTAATTCAAACAAAGAACCTTCATACTTATCTAATACCTCAATATATAAATTATTTAGTTTATTCATTAAATATTCTACAACTTTTATATTAATTTTTTTAGATTGTAATATTTTAAATTTTTCTTCTTCTGTTAATTCTTTTTTCAAAATAACTTTCTCTAATATTTCTCTAATTCCAAACATTTACTTTTCTCCTTATTAATTCAAAAAATCCTTTTGCTTTCATATCTTTTTTTATTTCTTCACATATACCATTATAATTTATCTTTTCTTTAAATATATTTATTTCATGTTCTAATTCTTCAGAATATAATTCATTATTTTCTTTTGCTCTTTGCAACATTGCTTCTATATTAGGCATAATAATAGATAGTGCATATTTATCATGTTCTAAATTTTGCTCGAGCATATCTTGATATTCTGGATTATTAAGAATAGAATTTTTATCATTTATTTTAGTTATAATTGGTTTTTCTATTTCATAATATAAATTTTTTTCAATAACATATCCATTTGTCGTATCATATACCCATGTAATACCACTTTTATCTCTAACTTCAACAAAGCAATGATTACCATAGTGTTCTGGTAAATATCCTAATTGTTTTTTAAAATCTTCTAAATTAGCAAGATTTAATGAAATTCCTTGTATATCTGCATCAACCATGCAAACATCTTCACAATCATGGAAAGCTGATGCAAGAATTAATGCTTTATCATAACATTTTCCACAAGTCCAATTAAGACATAAAAGCATTATAGAAAGTGGAACACCACCATAATAAGTATTTCTGAATCTATCCATTATTTCTTGATCTTCAGTATATAGTTTTATTAACCCTTTATTTAGTCCATAACATGTTAAATAATATCTTTTTATACAATACAAATTCCATTTTATTTTTTCTTTTAATGTAATCATTCAAAACACACCTTTTTAGATAGTGTATATACTAACATAAAAAGTAATTTTTTACAATGATACTACGTCATTTTTTATCTTTGCAAATAAATACTGGTGCTATTGAATGAGCAAATGTTTCCTAACTATATTTACCACTACTTGGAACTATACCAATAGCATTAAATTTTTCTTCCCATAATGAGTAAAATTCAAATGAGTTTTTATTGGACATCCAGTTTCTTATAACACCAGATGAATCTTCTTTATTTACATATCAGCTAAATCAGTTAGTGATATATATATTTATTATCAATTCTCATAACATTAACTTTTTGTTCTTTTACTATTATTTCGGTTTTTATATTATCTTTATTCATAACTCACGTTCTTTCTATCATTTAATAAAGTTTCTTAATTATCTATTCTATCACATTTCTATTATTTTTAATGAAATTATATTTATCAACTTTTGATAACTGTTGATGATTTGTATGGCATTATTGTTAAAAAAAGTAGTACTAGTATCATTTGTTTTTATCATTTTCTAAATGTAGTGAATAAAATAATTTTTCAACATTTTTATGACTCTCTAGGTATATAAAATTAATAAATGTTCGATTGTTTTATAATATCAATTATAGTATAATATTTGTAGGAACATTTGATGTGAGTGTCTGCCTCCAATCTTGAAAAAGAAAGGAGGGATACAATGAAAAAAAGAACTTTTATAGTAAAAGTCCTTCGGCTTGTTGCTATCATTTTATTACTCCTTACCCTATTGGTAATAGCAATAAAAATATGACACTCAATCAGCATTGATAGAGTGTCAAACCTAAATACTTAGAGGCGACATTCACTTGCGACTCAAATGTTCCTCTTTTTTTATTTTATTCAAGTTTCCTTGACATATTCATAATAACATAAAAACGTACTTTTATCAAGTTCTCTATATAGAAGTTTGAAAAAGTTCAAACAGAAATGTCAATAGTGCCCTAAAGGGAGAAATGCAACAACTCTAAGTATTAACTTTTTCTAATTTCTTAATGATATTTTCTATATCATTACATTGTTTAAATATTTTCTTTCTTCTTTTTACAATTTTAAAAAATCTTGTTAGTTTGCCTAATTTACCATGCTTTTCAATTTCTAATTTCATAAAATATTCATTTTTATAATCCCTTTTAACTGCTCTTATAAAACTTTTAACTTTAGC
>CANRCC010000027.1 GCA_947629025.1 uncultured Bacilli bacterium
ATGGAATAATAAATGTATCAGATAACTTAAAACTAGCGAATTATATACTTAGAAAAATAAATACTCTTAATTAAAAAACCACTATTTTAGTGGTTTTTTTCTCTTTTTTTTAATAAGTCATTTAAAAATAACAATTTTTTTGATAAAATATAATATAGTGATTATAAATTATAAGGATGTGTTTTAAAAATGGGCAAGATAATATCAATGGTAAATCAAAAAGGTGGAGTAGGAAAAACAACAACAAGTATAAATTTAGCAGCTTCTTTAGGTTTATTAAATAAAAAAGTTTTACTTGTTGATTTAGATCCTCAAGGTAATACAACTACAGGAGTTGGAATTGAAAAAGGTGATTTACAAAATAGTATATATGATGCGCTTATTGATAATGTAAAACCAATAGAGTCTGTAAGAAAAACAAAATTTAAAAACTTAGATTTAATACCTGCGACTATAAATCTTGCAGGAATTGATATAGAATTTTTAGAAAAGATAAAAGAAGATTCTACTTTTTCAAAAGGTTCTCAATTAAAAAGAGTATTAAGTGAATTAAGAAATGATTATGATTTTATAATAATAGATTGTCCACCATCACTTGGTATATTAACAACAAATGCTTTAACTGCAAGTGACTCAGTACTAATTCCAGTACAATGTGAATATTTTGCACTTGAGGGTATTATGCAACTATTAAATACTATAAAACTTGCTAGAAAAAAATTAAATCCAGTTCTTGATATAGAAGGTGTTGTATTAACAATGCTTGATTCTAGAACAAATCTTGGACTTGAAGTTGTTGAAAATGTTAGAGGTTTCTTTAGAGAAAAGGTTTATGATACAATAATACCACGACTTATTAGATTAACAGAAGCACCATCACATGGAAAACCAATTGCAAATTATGATCCAACAAGTAGAGGAACAGAAGCATATATGAACTTAGCAAAGGAGGTTATAGAAAGAAATGCAAGAGAAGAGAAAAGCACTAGGTAGAGGCCTAGAACAATTATTTAATGATCAGAATTTAGATTTTGATAGTTTTGAAGAAGCTATAATAGAAGATGCTAAAAGAAATGATGAAATAATTGATATAAAGCTAGAAGATTTAAGACCAAATCCATATCAACCAAGAAAAGTATTTGATGAAAATGCATTAAATGAACTTGCTATATCAATAAAGCAACAAGGAGTATTTCAACCTATTATAGTAAAAAAGAGTATAAAAGGTTATGAAATAATTGCAGGTGAAAGAAGATATAGAGCATCTAAAATAGCAGGTCTTAAAACAATACCAGCTATAGTAAAAGATTATTCTGATGATGATATGATGCAAATAGCTTTATTAGAGAATCTTCAAAGAGAAAATTTAACATCAATAGAAGAAGCAAAAGCATATAAAAGTATAATTGATACTATGCATATAACTCAAGAAGAATTAGCTAAAAAAGTAGGCAAAAGTAGAAGTCATATTACTAATATGCTAGGACTTTTAAAATTACCAGCATCAGTTCAAGATATGGTATTATATAATAAAATATCAATGGGACATGCTAGAGTTTTAAGTAAACTTGAAAGTAAAGATCAAATAGAAAAATTAGCTATTAAAGTAGTTGATGATGGCATTAGTGTCCATGATTTAGAAAGTTTAGTTTCTTCACCACAATATGAAAGAACTGTAAAAATAACAAGAAAAAAAGTTGATAATTCAGAATTTAAATATTTAGAAAAACATATGAAAGAAAAACTTGGAACAAATGTAAAAATAAGTAATAATAAAATGACAATAAAATTTGCAAATGTTCAAGATTTAAATAGAATACTTGAAATAATGAATATAAATATAGATGAATAGTAGGAGGCTATATGGAATTATTTGGTTTTAGAATAACAGAAAAAATATATTTGCCAATTTTCATAATACTAATAGCATTAATATTAAATTTAATATTGCAGATTTTTATAAATAGTAAATTAAAGATTAATCAAAGATTATCAAAACATGAACAAAGAGCAAGAAAAACAATACTTATATTAATTCAAAATATAATTAAGACAATAACTGTAATAATTTCAATATTATTGATATTACAAGTATTTGGTGTTAATACATCTGCTTTAGTCGCAGGAGTTGGAGCAGTAAGTTTAGTAATTGGTCTTGCATTTCAAGATTTACTTAAAGATTTCTTAGTTGGTATAACAATCATTCTTGAAAGTCAATTTGCTATTGGTGAAATAGTTACAATTAATGATTTTAAAGGAGAAGTAGTTTCTTTATCATTAAAGTCTACTAGATTAAAATCATATACAGGTGAAGTATGTATAATATCTAATAGGATGATTAATACAGTAATTAATCATAGTTTATCAGATTGTTTAGTTACAGTAGATGTAAGTGTATCATATGATTCAGATATTTCTAAAGTTGAAAAAGTATTATTAAAATTATGTGAGAAATTACAAGATTTAGTTCCAGAAATAAAAGGAGATGTTTCTTTGGATGGAGTAGAAAATCTAGGAGATTCTGCTGTTATATTTAGAATATCAGCAAAAGCAAGTGCTAAAAATGCTGTTATGGTAAAAAGAAAAATATTTAGAGAAGTAAAATCAGTTTTAGATAAGAATAAAATATCTATACCATTCCCACAACTTGAGGTACATTATGAAAAATAATTATGATATAGGAACAAAAGTTATAATGAAAAAGGGTCATCCTTGTGGAGAAAATAAATGGGAAATAATTAGAACTGGTGTTGATATAAAAATAAAATGTCTAGGATGTGGTAGAGTAGTAATGCTACCTAGAATAGACTTTAATAAAAAAATAAAAAGAATAATGGAGGATTAATATGAAAGATAATAATAAAAGACATTTACATCCTATATGGTTTTTTGTGATATTAAGTATTATAACTATTATACTTAGCTTTATATTATCACTTGTAAACTTTCAAGCAACAGCAACTGAAATATCATCATCACTAAAGACATCTACAACAGTAACAACAGTAGAGTCATTACTTAGTTTAGATGGATTCAAATTTATTTTTGGAGAAAGTATCAATAATTTCTTAAAATTTATGCCACTTGGAACAATAATAATTGCACTTTTAGGCATAGGGGTAATGCTAAAAGTTGGTTATTTAAAATCAATATTTAGTAAAATAGCAAAAAAACTTCCAAGAAGAACAGCATTTTTTATATTTTCATTATTATGTATAGTAATGGGATTTAGTTCAGATTTATCTTATGTAATTATGATACCAATTGCAGCTATCTTATTTACAGAATATAAAAGAAGTCAAATAGTAGGTATGACAATGGCATTTGTTAGTACATCTGCAGGAGCAAATATTAATCTATTTATAACATCTATAGATTATAGTTTAATAGAACTTGCTAAGGGTGCTGTTAGTATAATAGATTCTGATTATAGATATGGATATAGTGGTAATTTATTTTTTATAGTAATTGCTAGTTTACTTCTTGCAGTTATAATATCTAGTATTACTGAAGTACTTGCTATGAAAAAGCCTGTTAGAATAGGTGATGAAGAAGTAGAAATTAGTGAAAAATTAGATAAAAAAGGATTGAAAAATAGTTTTATTGCACTAATAATAATGATAATAATATTTATTTACTCAATAATACCAGGTTTACCATTATCTGGTGCATTACTTGATTCTGAGCAAACTTTATATGTTAATAAGTTATTTAGTGCAAATTCTCCTTTTGTTAATGGAATTATATATATAGTATCATTATCATTTATAATATGTGGGACTATATATGGTATAACAACTAAACAAATAAAAAATGACAAAGATATAATAAAAACATTTAGTAATAGTTTAAATGGTATTGGTGAGATGTTAATTCTTATATTTTGTGCATCACAATTTATAGCATTATTTAAATATACTAATATAGGTAATGTAATAACTATAAATTTATTTAATATTATTAAGCAAGGTAATTTTTCATTTATTGTACTTATATTAATATCATTTTTAGCAATAGTAATATCTGGTCTATTTTTACCATCACTTGCAAGTAAATGGACATACTTTGTACCAGTATTAATACCATTATTTATGAAATCAAATATAACTCCTGAATTTACAGGTGCAATATTTAGATTAGCGTCATCATTATCAAATATAGTAACTCCATTATTACCATATTTTGTTGTATTTGTGGGATTTATTGGATTATATAGTAAAAATGATTTCAGTATTAGAAATTGTTATAAATTGTTAATGCCATATTTTATAGGTGTTACAGTATTATGGCTATTTATTATAATAGGATGGTATGTATTAAAGGCTCCAATAGGTCCAGGAATATATCCAGTGATATAAGACAATATTATTGTCTTTTTTATTTTGGTGTAATATAATATCAGTTATAAATGGTGATGATATGGATAAAAATTTAGAATTTAAAATAATAAGTACTTTAGATGAGTCATTTATAGATATATATAAAGAAGTTTTTATGTGGGATAAAGAAAATATGTTTTTTCAAGGAAATAATATGATTGAAGATTTTTCTTTATATAATCGTTTAAAAAAAATTATAGTATGTTATTTAGATAAAGAATTAGTTGGTTATGGGGAAATATCATATTTCCTTGCTATATATGTTTCTTATATTATAAATCCTAAATTTAGAAGATGCGGGTATGGTAAAAAATTAGTTGAATATTTAGTATCTATTTGTAATCACCATAAGTTTATTGATGTTATTTCTGCAGAAATACTTAAAGAAAATTCACAAAGTATTGAGTTTATTAAAAAATGTGGTTTTAGTTATGATTATTCTAATGGTGGTAAAGTTATTTATTCAAAAAAATTACAACTTTAAAAAACACAATTTATATGTTATTATATTATAGTAAATGTTTAGAAACGAGGTAAAATTATGAGTTTAACAGCAGGCATTGTTGGACTTCCAAATGTAGGGAAGTCAACATTATTTAATGCTATAACAAAGAAAAATATTTTAGCAGCAAATTATCCATTTGCGACAATTGATCCAAATGTTGGTGTAGTAATAGTACCAGATAAAAGACTACAAACATTAGAAGATATGATAACACCCGATAACGTTGTACCAACATCATTTGAATTTACTGACATTGCAGGTTTAGTAAAAGGTGCATCAAAGGGTGAGGGATTAGGTAATAAATTCTTATCTCATATAAGAGAAGTAGACGCTATATGTGAAGTTGTAAGATGTTTTGATGATGAAAATATAACACACGTAGAGGGTAATGTAGATCCTATTAGAGATATAGATATAATAAATTTAGAATTGATATTTGCTGACCTTGAAGTTATAGATAGTAGAATTGGTAGAATAGAAAAGAAAGCAATATCAACAAAAGATAAAGATGCATTATTTGAACTTGCACTATTAAAAAAGATAAAAGACGCGTTAGAAAATAATATACCTGCAAGAAGATTAGAATATACTGAAGATGAAGAAAAAATATTAAAAGCATTTAATCTACTTACTAAAAAACCAATTATTTATATGACTAATGTTTCTGAAGAAGATATAGTAAATGGTAATAGTTATGTAAAAATGGTAGAAGATTATGCACAAAAAGAAAAATCAGAAGTGGTTATGCTTTGTGCAAAAGTAGAAAGTGAATTAAGTGAATTAAACGAAGAAGACAAAATGTTATTTTTAGAAGATCTTGGTATTAAAGAAAGTGGATTAGATAAATTAATAAAAGCTACATATTCATTATTAGGATTAGCAACATATTTTACAGCTGGTCCTAAAGAAGTAAAAGCATGGACTTTTAGAAAAGGAATGAAAGCACCAGAATGTGCTGGTATAATACATAGTGACTTTGAAAGAGGCTTTATAAGAGCAGAGGTAATCTCTTTTGAAGATTATGAAAAATTTGGTGGAGAAAAAGGTGCAAAAGAAGCTGGAAAAATGAGACTTGAGGGAAAAGATTATATTATGCAAGATGGAGATGTATGCTTCTTTAGATTTAATGTTTAAAAAAAGAGATTAAAATTAAATATCTCTTTTTTGTTTTATATAAATTAGTACAGCACCAGAAACTGCAACAAATACAAATAAAGTTAAGTATATATGCATATTACCCGCTTTAACTTCAACCTCATTATTTTCAACCTCATTATTAGTTATGTTTATACCATCATAAGCATTGCTATCAGTTATCTTATCTCTAGTAGCAATAGCTATTAATAAACTAAGTATTAGGGGAACTACCAAAAAAATAATTGTATATTGTATTGCTTTTTTCTTCATTATGGTAACCTCACAATCAATAAAAAGTATACCATTATTATAGATAAAAATCAACTTTTAATATTTACATTATTATTTGAATTTGTTATAATATTTCTGCGAGTATTAAATTACTCTCTGCCTATTTATTAGGCCAATAGTCCAAAGGGAGGTGTATATGATGAAATATGAAATTTTATTCATTGTTAGACCCGATTTAGAAGAAGCAGCTATTAAAGATGTATTCAAGAAATTTGAAACAGTTTTAGTTGATAATGGAGCTAATATATTAAGCTCTAAAGATATGGGTCAAAAAGAATTAGCATATGAGATAAAAAAACATAAGACTGGATATTATTTCTTAATAAATGTTGAATCAGATTCAAAAGCAATAAATGAATTTGATAGATTAGCATTAATAAGTGAAGAAATAATTCGTCATTTAATTGTTAAATTAGATAAATAGTAGGTAGGTGTTATTATGAATAAAGTAGTTTTAATTGGTAGGGTAACTAGAGATCCTGAACTTAGATATACTGCAAGTAATATTCCAAGTACAAGATTTACATTAGCAGTAAATAGACCATTTGAAAATCAAAATGGTGAAAGAGAAACAGATTTTATTAATATTGTTGTTTGGAGAAAACAAGCAGAAAATGTTAAAAAATATGTATCAAAAGGTAGTTTAATTGCAGTTGAAGGAAGAATTCAAACAGGAAGTTATGAAAAGGATGGACAAAGAATTTATACTACAGATGTAGTAGCAGATAATGTTCAATTCTTAGAATCAAAAGCTCAGTCTCAAAATAGAGCAGAAGCAGATGTTACTCCTGCAGATTTTGCTTATAATAGTGATAGCACTCAAACTACTGATATGAGTGAAGAAGTTTTTGCTGATTTTGGTGATTCAATAGAAATTAGTGATGACGATATTGCGTTTTAAAATATGATGAAAAGGAGGGTTAACCTTGGCTGAATATAGAAAAAAGAGAAAAAAAGTATGCCAATTATGTGCTGGTAAAGATTTAGATTATAAGAATGCTGATGATTTACGTAAATATATAAATGAAAAAGGAAAAATCTTACCAAGAAGAGTTACGGGAACTTGTGCAAGACATCAAAGAATAGTAGCAAAACAAATAAAAAGAGCTCGTATGATGGCTATATTACCATTTACTAAATAGAACTTAATGTTCTTTTTTTTTATTTTTTTAGGGGATTTAAAAAATAAAAAGAGAAAATAATTAGTGAAAGGAGGTATAAGTTATGAAATATTATACCGGCAAATATGATAGAGCATTTAAAGAAATAATGCTTAATGAAAAAAATAAAGATATATTAAAATTCTTATTAGAAAGTATATTAGAAATAAAGATAAATAATATACAAATAAAAAGACAAGAAAGAAATGTAGGAAATATAAATGTAAAAGGAAAGACAGTAGATGCCTTATTAGAAACAGATATAGGAAAAGTACAAATAGAAGTAAATACAAGTAATGAATATTATGTACATCCAAGGAATATGGCATATATATCAGATATATATTCACATAATACATTAGTAGGAGAAATATATACAGAAGATATAATGCATATACAAATAAACTTATCATATGGAATAAAAGATAATAAAGCATATAGAGTATATTATGTACAAGATGAAGAAGGAAAGAAATTTATAGAAAATTTAAAAATATATGAATATAATATGGATTTTTATAAGAAAATATGGGATAATAAAAAAGAAGAATTAATAAGAAGAAACAAAGCATTAGTGATGTTAAACTTAGAGAAAGAAGACTTACAAATTCTATCAAAGAAAGATAAGGCGGTCGAAAAATATATGAAAGAATTAGATAGATTAAATGAAAATCCAGAATTTAGAGAATATATGAGTTATGAAGAAGACCAAAGAAAGATATTAAACTCAAGATTAAAGAAAGCAGAGGAAGATGGAATAGAAAAAGGAATAAAAAATGGTGCTGATAAAAGAAATAAAGAAATAGTACAAAATATGCTTAAGGATAATTTAGATATAAATTTAATCTCAAAATATACAGGCTTATCAATAGATGAAATTGAATCATTAAAATGATTCTTTTTTTTCATTTTTAGGGGATTTAAAAAATAAAAAGAGAAAATAATTAGTGAAAGGAGGTATAAGTTATGAAATATTATACCGGCAAATATGATAGAGCATT
>CANRCC010000028.1 GCA_947629025.1 uncultured Bacilli bacterium
TGAAATAAATAAATATGATGTAGTATTTAAGAATTATGATGATACAATTCTTCAAGAAGAAAAAGTAGAGTATGGAAGTACTCCAACATATAAAGGGGAAACACCAACAAGAGAAAGTACAGAAGAATATAGATATGAATTTAGTGGATGGGAACCAGAAATACATATAGTAAAAGATAATCAAGAATATAAAGCAAAGTATAATGAAATAAAAATGAAATATACTTTAAGATATGAAGATGAAAATGGAAATAAGATAAAAGAAGAAAGTTATGATTATGGAAGTGTAGTAGTATTAGAAGATGCTGAAGAAAAAGAAGGAAAAATATTTGAAGGCTGGTATAATAAAGAAACAAATTTAAAAGAAGAAACAGTGACAATAATAAAGAATATAACAGTAGTAAGTAGATATAAAGATAAGACATATACAGTAAAGTTCTATGATAATGGTGAAGAATTAGAAGATTTAAGAAAAGAAAATGTAGTATATGGAACAAGTATAGAAAAACCAGAATATGAACCAAGTAAAGAAGATTATAATTTTGCAGGATGGGTAAAAAAAGGAACAAGTGAGAAATATGTATTTGGGGCACCAGTAACAGAAGATATAGAATTAGAAAGTACATATACAAATAAAGCAACATATGAAGTAAGATTTAATATAGATGGGGTGGATGATGCATTAGAATCACAAAGAGTAATAGATGGAAAGAAAGCAACAAGACCACAACCAGAACCAAGTAAAAAAGGATATATATTTGATGGATGGTATAAAACAAATGAATATTTAGAAAAATATGATTTTGAAACAAAAGTAACAGGAGATATAACATTATATGGAAGATATAATGAAAATGCCCATACAGTAACATATAAAAATGAAAAAGAGGTATATGAAGAAGAAAAGGTATTAGATACATATACAGCAACAGGACCAAAGAAAGGAAATCCAAGTAAAGAAGGATATACATTTAAATATTGGAGTTTAAATGAAGATGGAGATGAATATGTACTAGAATCACATGAGATAACAGATGATATAACATTATATGCAGTATATGAAATAAATACATATAATGTAGTATTTAAGAATTATGATGATACAATTCTTCAACAAGGAAAAGTGGAATATGGACAAATGCCAAAATATACTAACGAAGAACCAACAAGAGAAAAAACAGATGAATATACATATACATTTAAAGGATGGAACCCACAGTTACATGAAGTAACATCAGATCAAGAATATAAAGCAGAATATTTAAGTACAAAAAATAAATATGAAATAACATTTGTAGATTATGATGGAGAAGAGTTACAAAAAGAAGAATTAGAATATGGAAGCACACCAACATATAAAAGTGAAGATCCAACAAGAGAAGAGACACCAGAATATAGATATGAATTTAGTGGATGGAGTCCAGAGATAGAAGAAGTAACAAAGAATCAAACATATGAGGCACAATATAATGCAATAAAGAAAGAATATACAGTAAGATTTGAAGATGAAGATAATAGTTTAATAGAAGAAAAGAAGATACAATATGGAGAAGAGATAGAAGAGACAACATTAAGAGAAGAAAAAGAACATAAAATATTCTTATATTGGACAAAAGATGGAGAAGAATATGAATTAGAAGGAAAAACAGTAACAGAAGACATAACATTAGTGGCAAAATATGAATTAGTAGAAAAACCAGTTATAAGTCATAGTCCAGAAGAATGGACAAATGAAAAAGTAACAGTAACAATAAAAAATGAAAGTCATCCAGAATATAGTTTTAAATATAAGAAACAAGGAGAAGAAGCATATACAGATTACTTAGATACATTTGATGTATTAGAAAATACAACAATAACAGGAAAATCAATAAAACAAGAAGTAGAAAGTGAACTAGAAATACATCCAATAACAAATATAGATAAAGATGAACCAGAATTAACAAGTTTTGAGATAACAAGTCAAACAACATCAAGTTTTAATGTAGAAATAAATGTAAAAGATGTATTATCAGGAGTAAAAGAGATAAGAGTATATGTAGATGGAGTATTAAAAGATACAATAGAGGGAAATAAGACAACAGAAGATAATATAGTAAGTTCACAAATAACAGAATTAGAAGAGTTACATACATATAAAGTAAAACTAGAGGTAGATGATGTCGCAGGAAATACATTAACAACAGAAGAAAAAGATGGAACAACAATAGGAAGAATAATAGTAGCGAAGATAATAGGAAGAAATGGAGAATTAAATTCAAAGTTAATAGAAGATGAAATAAATGAAGAAAAAAGTAAGTTAGAAGAAGAACAAGAATTATCAGAAGAAAAAGAACAAGAGATAAGAGAAAAACATAAAGATGAAGAATATGAGAGTTTAGATTTAGCAGTAAAAGCATGTGGTGATTCACAATGTACAATACAGATGGTATTAGATACAAATGAGAGTGTAGAAGTACTACAAAATCAAGATATAACATTAGATATAAATGGAAAAGAGATAAAAGGTGTAAGAGATTATACAATACAAAATAACGGAAAATTAATAATCATAGATAATGGAGAAGCACAAGGTAAGATAAGTAATTCAAATGATACATCAATAAAGAATATAGAAGGTGGAATATTAACACTAGGAATAAATGATGAAGAAAGAGATGTATCAAAAGAAAGACCAAATATAGTAGGAAATAATAAAGGAATAGATAATAAAGGAACATTTAATTTCTATGATGGAAGAGTAGAAGGCAAGACTACAGCAATACAAGGAGAAGTAAGTGATACACCATATTTATATAATGCTTCAGTAGAATCAGGAGTAACACAAGTAGCAACTCTAACTGTAGTAGCAGATGCAGAAGTAAAAATGGATTCAACATATTATACAAATGTACATACAGCGATGAGTGAAGCAAAAAAAGGACATTATGAAGATGGAACAATAGATATAGAAAATCTAACAAGTTTAGCAGAAACACCTGAAACTGAAACATATGGATTTAAATATGATGAAGATATTGAAACACTTACAAGTACAAACCAATATATAGATAGTACAACAGCTCATTCATATATTTATATTGATTTAAGAGAAGAGGAAGAAAATCAAACATTAGAAGTAACAGCAAGTGTTTCATCAGGAGGAGCTGACTATGGTTATGCAGTAGTAACAGATAATAATACAGTTCCAGAATATAATGTAGAAAATAAATTTATAGATATAAATGGAGAAACAAGTGGAACATATGAAACAACATTAGAAGCTGGAAATGAATATTATTTACATTTAGGGTATTCAAAAGATTCTGGCGGACGAGGAGGAACAGATACATTTACAATAAAAAGTATAAAATTAAAATCAGAAACAATAGGAGAATATAAAAAAGTTAAAAAAAGTGTACAAATACCAGTGTTAAATGAAGAAAAAAGTACAATAGAGTTATTAAGACCATTATCATTAACAAATCCAATAGAAGTAGAAGATACAAGAAGTGTAGAATTAGATTTAAGAGGACAAACATTAACAACACAAACAACTGATTATATAATAAAAAATAATGGAGATTTAACAATAACAGATAGTAAATATACAGATGATATAGAAAGTGCACAAAAGAAATATGAAGAAGAACAAAGACAAAATCAATTAGAATATGATGCCGCAATGGAAAAATATAATCAAAATAAAGAAGAAACACAATTAGCATACGATGTAGAATATAATTCTGAAATAGAAAAAGCATTAGAAGAAAAAAATACATCAAAAACTAAACAAGAAGAATATAATCAAAAATTGGAAGAGTATAATAAACTTTCTAAATTATATAGTTTTACAGAAACTCCACAAGAATATACTATTGAAAAAACAGGATATTATCTATTAGAAACATGGGGAGCTCAAGGAGGTGGCTACAATTCTAATGGAGGAAAAGGTGGATATTCAAAAGGAATATACCACGGACAACTAGGTGAAAAACTATATGTATATGTAGGAGGACAAGGATCTAGTGTAGAAGGAAAAAGTAAAGATGTTCCAGGTGGATGGAACGGAGGTGGCGGAGGTGCTACTGATTCAACAGCTTATTATTCTACCTATGTATCAGCAGGTGGTGGCGGAGCCACAGATATATCAACAGTTTATTCTGAAGTAACATATAAAGATTATAGATATATAAGAAGTAAAGATAGTTATGAATCAAGATTAATTGTTGCTGGAGGTGGTGGAGGAGCATGGTCACCTATAAATGCTTATTCAGAATCATTATTTTCACCAGGTGGATATGGTGGAGGTTTAACAGGTGGAACAGGTTATAAAAAAGGTTCACTATCATCTATTCCAACTGGTGGAACACAGGAATCAGGAGGTTTATTTAATGAAGAATTAACTGATTCAGTAGGACAATTTGGATATGGTGGAAATGATCAAACAACATCAGATAAATGTGGTGTCGCCGGAGGTGGTGGAGGCTACTATGGTGGCGGTAGTGGTGTTGCATGTAATTCAGAATATTCTGGAGCAGGCGGTTCAGGATACATTGGAGGAGTAACTAATTTAAAAGAATCTGATATTGATATAGAGGCAGAAACAATACCTGGAAATGAAGAAATGCCAACACCAGATGGAATTGGAACTATGATTGGTAATGAAGGAAATGGTGCTGCAAGAATAACATATATTGGAGAAGATACACTATCATTACCTAAAAAACCTAAAACAGTAGTAAATGGATATACAACAGATGATTATGTAAAAGAAGATTTAGTACTTCAATTAGATGGAATAGATCATGGTGAAGAAGATGGAAAATGGAAAGATTTAAGTAATAATAATCATGATGGAACAATAAGCGAAGCAGTATGGACAGAAGATAACGGATTATCATTTGATGGAAATAATGATTATGTTAGTATTGGTGAATTAAATAATTCAAATATAACATTAGAAGCAGTATTTAGTAATAGACAATCAAAATCTGGAGAAATAGAAATAGGATGTAATTATGAACAAGGTGGTTATGGCTTATCATTAGAAAATAATAAGGTAAAAGGAGAAATTAGAGTAAATGATGCATATTATGATCTTTATTCAAAAACATCAATTGATTTAAATAAGAAATATCATGCAGTATTAACATATGATGGTAATATAATAAAATTATATATAAATGGTAAATTAGAGGAAAGTAAAGAAATAGAAGGAACAATAACAAACCCACAATCATCTACATACTTTATGTTAGGTGTAAATCCAATTGGAAATCAAGCAAATGAAAAATATTTAAATGGAATAATATATTCATTTAGAATGTATGATAAAGCCTTAACAGAAGAAGAGATAAATAAAAATTATAAAGTAGATCAAGCAAGATATAATATTGGAAATGATGGATTAACATCAAATACAAGCTATGGAGAAGTAAAAAGTGATTCAGGAGTAGATCCATATAAAGTATTTGATAAAAATAAAGAAACAATATTTGAAAATACTATTAGTGGAGAATCAACAATAGAATGGAATTTACCAGAAGAAAAAACAATAACAAGTTTTAAAATATATGGAAGTGAAGAAAGTAAATATCCAAAGAGTGTAGAATTACAAGGAAGTAAAGATGGAGAAACATATGAAACAATAGTATTAAAAGATAGTTTAGAAGCAAAAGGATTAAATGAATATAATGAAATAACTATAGAAAAAGATAAATATGATTCATATAAATACTTTAAATGGATATTAACAAATGAAGAAAATACTATATCAATAAGTGAAATAGAACTTGAAATATATGATATTATTCATAAACAATTTAATGAGATTGAAAATATAGAATTAAACAATGATAATTTTCTAGATAATTCTAATGCACTTTATTCATCAAGAGATCATGCTGGTTCATCAGTAACAGCAGAGAATAAACTAAATTTATATGTTTGGGAAGGATATCAAGCAGTAAGTTATTATAAAGAAAAAGTATCTTCTTCAGAAGATACTCCAGCAATAGTTAAAGGAATGGTTGATACTTGGAATAATCTACAAAATAGTAAAAATGGTGAATTATACATAGGATTTGCAAAAACAAATGAGGCAAGAACAGATGATTATGTTGCATATAAGATGATAAATATAGATACAACATCAAAGAAAAATGAAAGCTTTGAAATAACAAATTATAAACAAGGAGAATATTATTTTAAAATAGTTTTAGACCATACAACACGAAGTTGGAGTAATTATGCAGAAATCTATAATTTACAAATATCAAATAAACCAAAATTAAAGCAAGCAGTACTAGCAGACTCAACATTACAAGGAAATATAACAAGTACAACAGGGAATATAATATATAATGAAAAAGGTGCAAACTTAGTAGTTGATAAAGGAATAATAAATATAAATAAAACGGGTACATCATCATTATATACAACAGGAATAATGAATGAAGGCTCATTAACATTAAATAAAGATGCTATAGTAAATAATAATGTATATTATGCATCAGCAATAGATAATATGATTAGAGGAGATATAAAAGAAAGTAGTGGAACAATAAATTTAACATCACCAAGTTTAAATTATAATCAAAAAACAATAGGAATAAGAAACTATAGTATAGTTGATGACGAAATAAAAGGATTAAATTTAAATTTATCGATGCCAGATGCTCTTGCAGTTGAAATAGATTCTGCAAAAAAAGTAACACTTGATAAATTAAATATAACAGGTAATGGAACAGGAGTATACTTTATAACAAAAAGTGAAGTTATATTAGAAGATAATAATATAAATGCATATAATGGAATATATACATATTTATCAGGAAATGGTACAATAGATATAAATAATGGAACAATGAATACAAGTAATTGTGGGGTTTATGTAAATTCATCAAATGTTATAGTTAATGTAAAAGGTGGAACATATGATTCAAAGGGTTCAAACATTTATGTAAGTGGAAGTCCTAGTAGTGTAGAAATAAATATATCAAATGGTAAATTTATATCAGGAGCGACAGCAATATCTAATGATAACTCTTATTCATCCAAACTAAATATAACAGGAGGAGAAATAGAAAGTAATAGTACAGCAATATATAGTAGAGCTATAGGTTCTATAACAGGAGGTAAAGTATTACATAAAAATGGTTATGCAGTAGAAAATCAATATGGGCAAATGACAATAGGTGGTAACTTTGAAGTAGATGAAAATAGTAGTGGCTCAGGTATACACAATTATCAAGGTACATTAACAATAGATGGTAATGCTCAAATACTTGGAAATAATGAAAATGGTATATATAGTGAGTATAGCGGAACAGTAGATATAAAAGGTAATGTGGTAATAAATGCAACAAGTTCAGGAATATATAATACAGGTGGAACAGTTACTGTAGGAGAAAAAGATTCAAGTGTAAGTGAAGAATATCCAAAGATAAATAGTGCACAATATGGAATAAATAATAGTGCAACAGTAAACTGGTATGATGGACAAGTAATAGGAAGTAAAAATAATGGAATAAATGGATCAATAACAGAATCAGAACCAGATTATGATTTATACATACAAGATGAACAAGAAACATTAGAAAAGATAACATTAAGAGTGCCAAATAAAGATGACTTTGGAGAAGTAGTACAAATAGAAGAAGAAACATATCCAAGTATACAATCAGCAATAAATTCATTAAATAATAATGAAGAAAAGGAACTAACAATACTAAAAAATATAAGAACGATAGTACAAAATAATGTTCCAGAAGAAAAAGAAGCAGTAATAGATATAAATGGAAAAGAAATAAAATCATATAATTCATCTAGTTTAGTAAATAATACAGGAACACTAAAAATAGTAGATAGTCAAAATACTATAGGAGATAATGGAATAATAACTGATGGAACAGGTCAGATGACATCCGTTGGAAAATTAATAGAAAATAATGGAACACTTGAAATAGATGGAGGAAAACTAAATAGTCCATATGGAGCAATAGTAAA
>CANRCC010000029.1 GCA_947629025.1 uncultured Bacilli bacterium
CTTTCACTAATTATTTTCTCTTTTTATTTTTTAAATCCCCTAAAAATGAAAAAAATCTCAAATTTTGAGATTTTTTTACTAATTCATATTATCTAGCATTTTGGTAACTTCTTTACCAGTTTTTTTAACCATTTTCCCTAAATTACCTGATTTATATTGATCGTACATAGCAACCGCTCCTGCACCCATACCAATTCCAAGTACCATCATGCCTAGTGCTTTTTTCATTTATTTCACCTCTTTAATAATATGATTTGGCTAAAGTGCCATTTATATTATTTACATAAATATTATTAATTATTCAATAAAAAGGATTGTAATCTTTCTTTTAATTTAGTCTTTCTTTCATAAATCATTTCATTTTTTATAGAATAAAGAAATGCTGATTTATCACCAATAATAGTTAAATTTTGCTTAGCTCTTGTTATTGCAGTATATATTATTTTTTTATAAAGCATAATTCTATAAGAAAATATTATAGGAACAATAACTATTTTAAATTCACTACCTTGTGATTTATGTATACTAATAGCATAACCATGTTTTATTTTTGAGTAATCTTTTGGTGTATATTTTACTACATTTCCATCAAAATCAACAAATATATTACCTTTATCTATATTACATATATATCCTATATCTCCATTAAATACATTATTATCTGGATCATTTTCTAATTGCAATACTTTATCATTTTCTCTATATATAATATCTTTATTTATAATTTCATTTTGTCCTCTATTTGGATTAAAAATATTTTGTAATAATTTATTAAAACTATCTATTCCATTTTCTCCTTTATACATAGGTGCTAGAAGCTGAATATCATCTGATGTATAACCTTTTTCTTTTGCTTTTTCTACTACTTTTTTAATATATGTTTTTAAGTTTGCGCTATCAGTTTCAATAAAACTATAATCATCTTTTTTAAGCAAAAAGTCATCACTTAAATCATTTTCATTTATTTCTTTAGCAAGTTTTGCAATATATGAATTTTCATCTTGTCTATATAATTCACTTAAAAATGTAACATTTATCATATCACTATCTATTAGGTCTTTTAATACTTTTCCAGGTCCTACACTTTCAAGTTGATTATAATCACCTATCATTACAACTTTTACATTTTTGTGTAATCCTTTAAATAAACTATCAAGTAAGTTTACATCAATCATACTTACCTCATCTATAATAACAAATTCACATGATGCTTTATTATTTTCATTTATCATAAATTTATTTGATTCTTTATTCCACTTTAAAAATCTATGAATAGTAGATGCAGGAAATAAGCAAGATTCACTCATTCTTTTAGCTGCTCTTCCTGTAGGTGCTAAAAGTGCTAATTTATTAGTTAATGTTTCATAACTATATCCATTTAATCTTTTATATAATTCTAAAATTGCTTTAATAATTGTTGTTTTTCCTGTGCCTGGACCACCTGTTATAATACTAAAATTTTTTTCATAAGCATTTTTTATTGCTTCTATTTGCTTAGAATTATATGTTACAGAGAAATACAATTGTAACTTTTCTATTTCTTTTTCTATTTTTTTATATTTAGTATCTTTTTTATTTGTTAAGTAATATACTATATTTGCAATATTATTTTCTGAATCAAAATATTCTTTTAGATAATAATCTTTATCATCTATTTTTATTCTTCCCGTTTTTGATATTTCTATTAGTAATAACTCAAAATCATCTCTTGAAAAATCATAATTTAAAATTTTTATAACATTTTCATATATCTCATCAAAATATAAATATGTATCTCCTTTATTAAAACATAATTCTTTCATTACATGTACTATTAATGCCATTATTCTTCTTGCATCTAAATCATCTATATTTAGATTTTTTCTAACCATTTCAACTTTTGAAAATGTAATTTCATCTATATCATCTATGATATTATATACATTTTCTTCTATTATCATTTTTGTTAATTCTTTATACTTATTATATATAATCATAGAATCTTTCATAGAAAAACCAAGTGTTGTTAAATATATTATTATGTCATAACTTTGATCATATTTTTTTAATACATCATATATATTTTTTGCTTTTTTTTCATTTAGTGATGGAACTAAAAGTAAACTTGAATAATCATCTTTTATTATATCTAGTGCATTTTCTCCTAATGTATTTACAATTGCTTCTGCAGTTTTTTCTCCTATACCTGAAAATAAATCACTAGATAAAAAATCAATAATTGCATCTTTTCCCTCTGGTTTAACTCTTTGATATTCATCTACTTTAAATTGAAGTCCATATTTTGGATTATCAACCATATCACCATAAAATATATATTTTTCATCTACAGTAAGTTCATGAAAATATCCAGTAAATGTTATAGTTTCAAGTACAAAATCTTCTAAATCACTAGAATTAGTATCTTTAACCTTAAAAAGACCAATAATATAATTTTGGTCTGATTTAAAAATAACTTTTTTAAATATTCCTTTTATATACTTTTTCATAAACATACCTCAATAATTATTATAACAAAAAAAGATATTATCTTAAATATCATTTTTTATATTTTTTTTATATATTTTAGGATTACATATAGATTCTATATTATCTTGATATGCATGCCAATTTCTTTCATTTTCACGAATATAATTCATAAATTCTTCTACGCTTCTAAATTTTGGATTATCTTTAAGAAATAAAATTGAACTATCATTATTAAGTGCAAAAAGTTTTATATATTTAAACTCATCAGAATCTATAATATATTTTCCTACTTTCTTTTTGTTTTCTTCATCTAATTTATTATATATACTATCTAAAATATTATAAACTGAATCATCAATTTTTAAACTTAACAAATAATCTATAATTATATTAAAATCAGATTTAGTAAGATCTGTTGCTTCTTCATATAATGAAATAAAATTATTTATTGCACATAAATCATGAGTATTAACAAGATACTCAATCATTTTTGTTTGCTTTTCTTCACTTAAACAAGCATCTTTATCTAATAAGAAATCAACCATATTATTAGCATCTTTACATTTTGGTATTGCTTTACTAAAGATAATATCTTTATTTTTTTCTTGTGTGCAACCTTTATAAAAATCAAATACATCTTTTTCTATATCTTTTTTTAGATTTTCATTAGCATTTTCATATACGTATGTTTCATTAAATTTACACATATTTTTTGTTAATTGTTTCATATAATCTTTATTATTTCTTATTATAGATACTTTTGAAAGAGCTAAAATAGTTTTTGTATGTTCTATATCAAGTATCTTATTTATATCAGATGATGACAAATTATAAAAATTACGATTAATATACTTTGCTAAATATGAATCTTTAGTATATGGCTTTTTATATCTTAAATACTCTTCACAATCAATAATATTATTTGTAATATCAGATATAATAGAAGAATCTAATTCTTGTAAAGAAAAATCATTTATAATTATATCTATATTTTCTATATCAAAAAGATTATGTAATAGTCTACTTTTATCCGAAGAAGATAAACCTTTTATACTATGAAAAAATTCATTAATATCTTCTACATTATTTTTGTCACATATACTATTTGTAAGCATAGTTATTTCATTTAATGTTAAATTATAGTTATTATTTTTTGTATATTCTAATATTTGGTTTGAATTTGCTATACTGCATACTATTTTTGTAATAAATTTCATATAAACACCTCTCTTATTATTTTATAAAAATCAACAAGTGATTTTATTTTCTACTTTTTCTGCATTAAATATTCCATTATCATAAGATATTAATTTTACATTTATAATCTTATTTAAGTCACTTTTATTTCCTTTAAATAAAACTTTTCCATAGTTTGATAAATGTCCAACTACTAAATCATTACTCATTACCTCAGTTAATACTGGTAGAGTTTTTCCTATAAATTGCTTATAATATTGTTCTTTTAAATCATTACTTATATTTAATAATTCTTTTACTCTATCTTTCTTTATATTTCCATCAATTTGATTTTTCATAGAAGCTGCTCTTGTACCCTCTCTTTTTGAAAATGGAAATACATGTAGTTCTGCAAATTTTATTTTTTTTATATTTTCTTTAGTTATATTAAAATCTTCATTCGTCTCGCCTGGAAAACCTACTATTACATCTGTTGTTATTGCAATTGATGGTCTAATTTTCCTAATTGTTTCTATCTTATTAATAAAGTAATTCATATCATATTTTCTATTCATTAATTTTAGTATTTTATCACATCCTGATTGAAGTGGTATATGTATATGATCTACTATTTTTTTACTATTTTTTAATACTGATAAAAATTTATCATTTAATTCTGTTATTTCTATTGATGATATTCTTATTCTCTCTAATTTATCTATTTTTTCTAATTCTAATAATAAGTCACTAAAATCATAATTTTTTAAATCTTGTCCATAATGTCCTGTATGAATACCAGTTAAAACTACTTCTTTATACCCATTATCCGTAAGTGTTTTTATTTCTTTTACAACAATATCTTTATCTTTGCTTCTAATATTTCCTCTTGTATATGGTATTATGCAGTATGAACAAAAATTATTGCATCCATCTTGAATTTTAACAAATGCTCTTGTATGATTTTCAAATTTATCTAATACCATATTTTCAAATTCTATGTTATTTAAATCATATATTCTATTTATTTTTTTATTATTTTTTATATATTCTTCTACTATGTCTACTATCTTACTTTTATCTTTATTACCAATTACTATAGATACACCATCTATATCTGAAACTTCTTTTGAATTTACTTGGCTATAACAACCCATTACTGCTACTACCGCATTTTTATTTCTTTTAATGGCATTTCTTATTTCTTTTCTACTTTTTGAATCAGATGTATTAGTAACAGAACAAGTATTTATTATATAAATATCAGATAAATCTGAGAAAGGAACTATCTCATATCCTCTATTTTTAAACTTATTGATAGCAACTTCTGTTTCATATGCATTAACTTTGCATCCTAAGGTATAAAAAGCAACTTTCATATAAAAATCCCCTTTCTAGAGACTATTATACATAAAAATTAATAAAACAACAAGAAAAAAATGAATCACATATGTGATTCACTTAATTATTCTTCTATTATTCCATCTGGTTTTACTATTTGTGTAGAACCTATATTTGAATAAATTAAATCGATTTTATTTGAACCAAAGTCTGCATGTATTTCTTTTACATAGTTATCATTTGTAATACTTACAGTGATTGTTATATTATCATTAAATCTATCACTTACACCAAATGCATAACTATATGCAAGATTTGCATCATATTTAAGTATTACTATTTCATAAGTAGATACATTTCCTTGAATATTTTCTTCATTTACTGTAAATACATGATTTAAGAAATATAATTCTTTTGGTGTAAACGTAGTATGTTTTCTTACATTTTTAACCCATGTATCAGAAGATTTAGATTTAGTCCAGCTATCTTGACGATATTGATCAGTTACATAATCATGATCAATATAATTATCTTCTAATCCTTTATAATAAGTTATTTCATTTGCGTTTTCAATTATTGCTTCATTTTTATTTTTATCATATTTAACTGTTTCACCATTTAATACATATGTTGCATTACTAACATTTCTTGTATTAATATATGCATTTTGAATTTTTTGTGCAAGATTTGCTTTTTGTGTTGCAGTTAATCCCTCTTCATATACTGGTGGTTCTATTACAATATCTTCTAATCCTTCTGGTCTATTAACAGATGTAGTATCAAATCCACTCATAGATACTTTTTCACAAACTGGTGATTTTCCCTCATTTAATACGTCTTTTTTAAAGTCTGCTGTTATATTTGTAATATAATTATCTTTATTTATTGTAACTAATATTGTTACATCTTTACTAAACATATTTGGTGTATTAAATTCTACTTCTGCACAACCATTTGCAAAATTTTGATCTAAAGTTACAACATAAGTACCACTTTCACTACCATTTGTTACTGATTTAATCTCTTTTAAGAATCTAGTTATACTTACACCAAATCCTGAATAAATTGATGACTTATCTACCCATGTATCAGAACCATTTTCTTTTCTCCACCATCTTTGATTATATTTACTACTATTATGAGTATCTGAAGTATATCCTCCTTCAATCCCCTCTAGATAATCTTGTCCATATTCTGAAACAATTAATTTTCTATTTTGATATTTGTTATAACTTACTGTAATATTATCTCTTATTGAACCAGTTATTACTTGATTATAAGTGATACTATTTAAATTTATAGTCTTGTTATATGCTTCTTTAACTAAGTTAATTAAAGCTTCGTTATCGTTATCACTATTACTTTTTTCTTCTTTATCTACGCTTTCTGTACTTTTGTTGTTTTCTTTTTCACTAGCATTTTGATTTTTGCTTTCTTCACTTTTATTTTCAGTAATTTCTTCTTTTTTATCTTCTTCTTTTGCTACTTCTGGTGTTTGTAGTTCTTGCTTACTAGATTCTAAAGATGGTTTTTTCTCTTCTGAAACTTTTGGGCAAGAAAGTTCTTCTTCATTTTTTTCATTTTGTACTTGTGGTTTTACCTCTGATTCTTGTACATTTTCTTTTTCTTCTTCTTTTTCATTAGTTGATACTTCTGGTATTTGTGTTTCTAGTGTTTCGTTTTCTACAACTTCATTTGAAATTTCTTCATTCTTAACTTCATCTTTTTCTATTTTTGTGGCATTAGATGATGTTTCATTTTTAACTATAATTGTTGCATTAGGTATATTTTGTTCTTTTATTTTTTCTAAAGTGATTAACTTATTATCTTCACTTAATGATAAATCACTTTTTCTTGATTGTGTAGATATATTTTTTGCGTTATTATTTACATTGTTATTTAATTGTTCAGTAGATGAATTTTGCTGATTTATATTAGGTAAAATAATACATGTTGTTGTTACTACTGATGCTGATGAAATTAATATAGTTGCTAATAATTTCTTTTGTACAAGATTGATTATAAAATTTTTCATTTTATCTCCTCCTTTATACAAAAATTATAACATTAATTTATTTTTAATGTCAAACAAATTAACATTATAGTAAATTATATTTACACTAATATATTTTATTTAAAAAAAGAATCATTTTAATGATTCAATTTCATCTATTGATAGGCCAGTGTATTCACTAATTAAATCTATATTAAGACCCTTTTTAAGCATATTTTGTACTATTTGTAATTTTTCATTTTCAATACCTTCTTTTATGCCTTTCTTTATTCCTTTTTCAATCCCATCTTCTTCTGCTTTCTTTAATCTTGAGTTTAATATCTTTCTTTGGTCTTCTTCATAACTCATATATTCTCTAAATTCTGGATCTTCATTTAATCTATCTAATTCTTTCATATATTTTTCTTGCCGCCTTATCTTTCTTTGATAGAATTTGTAAGTCTTCTTTCTCTAAGTTTAACATCACTAATGCTTTGTTTCTTCTT
>CANRCC010000030.1 GCA_947629025.1 uncultured Bacilli bacterium
TGAATATCATATAAAAAAATTATTAGAATTTTGTAAAAGTGATTTAAGTATAAAAGATTTTTATACTATATATAATGAATTAGATAATTCATTATATGAAGATACAATAAATATAATAAAAAAATTAAAAGATGATGGATATAAAGTAGGTATATTATCAAATCTTAGATTAATGGATTATAATAGATATAAAGATGCGATAAATTTATTAAATTTAGATTATGAATTTTTATCATATGAAATGGGTTTTATAAAACCATATGATGAAATATATCAAATGGTAATACAAAAATGTAATTGTGATAGTAAAGATATTGTTTTTTTTGATGATAATAAAAAAAATGTAGATGGTGCTAAAAGGTGTGGTATTAATGCATATCTTGCAACAGGTGAGAATATAAAAGAGATATTTTATAAAATAAATCTCAACAACTTTTAAACTACCAAAATTTTAAATTATATTTATATTAAGACAAATACTAATTTTAAAGTTTCAAAATAAAATCATAAGTACGTGAATATTAACTGTTCCCTAGAGAGTCAGCAAAAGCTGACTCATTTTTGTTTTTACTTGAAATTACAGGGCTTTGTAGTTATTGATTTTTATAAAATGATTCTTTAATTATTAAAAAACAAAAAAAATATATGATATAATGTTTTTATACGGGAGGTATCAATATATAATAAATAATAAACAGGATTAATATAATTTAAAGTAACTATATTACTTAATAGGATTGAAGGTGATATTTTGAAAATAGCAGATTTAAAAAAAGAATATGATAAAATGCAAGTTAAGTATGGAGCAAAACAACTAGATTCTATATATAATGGTGGTTGTGAAGAAAATCCTAATATTTGCTTTGTTTTTATGAATCCTACTGGAAAAAATATTGCAAGTGATAAATCGTGGAATGGAAGAAAGTCTCCTTGGCTCGGAACTAAAAATATATGGAAATTGTTTTATAAGGTTAATTTATTAAGTGAAGATACATTTAGAAAAATTCAAGAAAAGAAACCAAAAGAATGGGATTATGAATTTTGTGATTATGTTTATGAAGAAATATCTAATAACAAGGTATTTATTACTAATTTAGGAAAATGTACACAAATAGATGCAAGACCTTTAACAGATGATGTATTAAAAAAATATCTTGATTTACTATTTAAGGAAATAGATATAATTAAACCAAAAATAATTATTACTTTTGGAAATCAAGTTAGTTCTATTATTCTAAATAAAAAGATTTCGGTATCTGAAAATAGAAAAGTATGTCATAAAATAGAAATTAATAAAAATATATACAAAGTTTATCCTGTTTATTACCCAGTTGGTAATGGTATATTTAATATAGATAAGTCAATAGAAGATATAAATTGGATAATAGAAAATGAAATAGAAAATCAAGTAATGAAAGAATGCTAGATTTATTATGAAATATAGATGTGTTAATAATATAAATGGAGGAAAGTATAAATGAGTTTAAAGTATGTTGAAGTTGATAGTAGTAATTTAGATTTAGCAGTAAAAATTCAAAATACTATATTTCCACTTGAAGATGGAAAGCAAAATTATATAGAGGAAATTACTAATGATCCTTATAGAAAAGAAATGATAAATTATATTGCTTATGTTGATGAAATTCCTGTGGGTGTAGTTGGATTATATTCATATAATGAATATCCTAATGATGCTTGGTTAAGTTGGTTTGGAGTAATAGAGGAATATAGACATAAAGGATATGGTTCTAAAATGTTTGATTTCTTTAAAACATTATCATTAGAAAAAGGTTATACATCAATAAGAGTTTATACTGATGATGAATTTGATAAAGCAATTTCACTTTATGAAAAAAAAGAATGAAAAAAGAATTCTATAAAAATGAGTTGGAAAGTGAAGAAATAAATAGAGGGACAATTATATATTCAAAAACTTTAACAAAAGAAGAAACTGAATATGTTTGTAAGACACCTTGGACTGAAGAAATTGGAAATAAAATGGATGAACTAGTAAGAACAAAATTGAGTATTAAGCCAGGTATACCAATGTTTGGAACAGTTTTATTAGATTGTGATTTAATAGTTTATTTACACATTAGTGATGAATTATTAATGAAAAGGTCAAAATTAAGAAACGTAGATTTTATTAATGCTAAAAATATGCAACAAAAAATTGAAAGAGAAATAAAAAAATCAAATATACCTACAATATATATTGAAGTAAAAAATGAAACTAGGAGATAAAAAAGTAGAAAGCAATTATTATTGCAAGTAATATTATCCATTATTGTCTTTCTCAAATATATTTAGCTTTAAAATTTGTGATACTTTAAAAAAGAAGAACAAATGAAACAATATAAACGAATTTGGAAATATATGAAGTAATGGTTAAAAAACATGTAATTAAACCATATATAACGTTAAAAGAAAGTTTTAAAAATCATAAATTCATAAAAATGGAAAATGATGAATCGATAATAATAGAATTTAAAAGAAATAAGGTGAGAAAAATGAACGACTATTTTAAAGAAGATGAATATTGGAAAGGACGTACAGACAAGAGCTTAGAAGATGACATATGGATAGAAGATTATAAAGAATTTTTTGATAAAAAAGGCAAATGTCTAGATTTAGGATGTGGGATAGGACAATATTCAAAAATATTAATGGAATATGGTTATGATGTTACCTCAGCAGATATATCTAGGCTTGCATTAAATAAGGTAAAAGAGTTTAATAAGAATGTAATACAAATAGATATGAGAGAAAAACTTCCTTTTAAAAATGAAGAATTTGATCTAGTATTTGCGAGTTTATCTATCCATTATTTTTCTGATAGTGATACTAAAAAATTAATAACAGAAATTAGAAGAATATTAAAAAAAGGTGGATTATTTATTGGTAGTGTTAATGAAATTAAAGAATTACATAAAATTAAGGATACTGCTAAGGAGCTAGAATATCATTTCTATTTGAATAAAAACAAATACATAAGATTATTTGATGTGAAAGATTTAGAAAATTATCTAGATATATTTAATGTAGTAAAAATTGATGAAAGAGAGTCTATTAGATTTAACAATAAAAAGAATTATTTAATTTTTATAGTAAAGAAGTAGCTGAATAATATAAGTGATAATAAAAGTTGTGCAAGTGCGAGTGTTAACTGATTGATTACGATATTTAATCTTCATAAAATCATACATTTGAGATTTATAATATTTAAGTATATAATTAATTGTGATACAGATAAAACTAAAGAAGATTGTTTAACTAAAGTTTTAATGAATTTATATAGATAAGTAACAAAAAAAGGATGTGATAATATGACAAAATATAATATTTCAGGTATGAATAAAAATACGTATCAATTGTTATATGGTGGTGAAAAATCTGAAGTTAATATTTCCGATAAAAATGTTAAAATGATAATGACAATAGATACATTTACAAAAATATTTCATAAAAAGTTTTTAGATAGAA
The DNA here is from genome assembly GCA_947629025.1 of uncultured Bacilli bacterium. Lineage (GTDB taxonomy): Bacteria > Bacillota_I > Bacilli_A > RF39 > UBA660 > CAG-433. Next base: position 3,484 of record CANRCC010000030.1, read on the forward strand.
TGATAGAATTAAATAAAGTTAAAAAACTTAATATTAATTTGGATAATATTAAATATAACGATGCTAAAAATATGTATGAATATATTGATGGTGATTCAAGTGTTTCTTTTAAAATATTTTCAGATCAAATATTAGAAACTCCCAAAGGTACTATTAAGGAATTAGAATCAGATAAAAGAAAAGGAAAATGCCATCAGAGAACTATGGAAATAGCATTATCATTTGAAAATTCTAAAATATTAACTGGTATTATTCATTATGACAATAAAAAAGTATTACATTCTGTTTTGTTAACTAGTGATGGAAATATCATTGATTGGACTAGAAATATGATTACTGATAAAGATACATTTTATAAAATTTATGATTTTATTTTAATAAATGAAGTTGATCCATTAAATTTAGATGATGATATAAAACTTTTAGGTCAATTAGATATAGATAGTAAAGTATATTTAACGTTTAGAGACGAATTAATGAGAGATATAGAATTAAATAAGGACGTCTTTAATAGTGAACCCAATAAGAAAAGATAGTCTAATAAATTAAAAACTAATTTAATAATATAAAAGAAAGTGAGTTAAATGGAAAAGAAAAAGAAGATAATGGTAGATCATAAACTGCAAACGTCAACTATAAAAAATATGTATAGCAAAGAATTTTGTGATATTTACAATAAATATGGTTGGGATTATTTTAGCGAAACTATGGGCAAAGCAATATTGCAATATATTCATTTAAACAAAATTCATATTGTTAACCATTTAGATTTAGCTTGTGGAACAGGAACATTATGTAATTATTTTTATCATCATAATTTTAAAACAATGGGAATTGATATATCTAAGGATATGATAGACATTTGTAAAAGTAAAAATAATAAAATATATTTTTTAGTTGCAGATATGATAATTTATAATCCAAATGAAAAATATGATTTGGTTACTATAACTTGTGATGCGATAAATCATATATTAGAAAATAAAAAAGTTGAACAATTATTTTTTAATGTTTATGATATGCTTAATAATGGAGGGTATTTTATATTTGATATATATGATGCAGATAAATTGGAGTTAAATACTAATATAGTTAGTAATAGAGATAATGAGATTAAAGTCAATTATTATATCACTGAAAGAAAAAATTTAATTAATACAAATATAAAAGTTATGCAAAATAGTAATTTAGTTTATGAATATAATGTTTTGGAAAAATTGTATGATATAGAATATATTAAAAATTTACTTTTCAAATGTAATTTTAAAATCATAAAAATTGCGGACAAAATATTAGATGAAAATCAAAGGTTTAAAGATAAAATTTATATTATATGCAAGAAATAAAGTGAATTGAAAATTGAGACAATAATAAAACAAACATTAACTGGATGATTACGATTTATTTAACTTTCCAGTGAAATTCTTATAAATAAAGAGCTTTCGTGAAAAACAATCTTACATATTTTTATTAAAAAAGGCTAAAATTACTAAGAATCGATAAAAATATTTAAGAAAAGATTAATTATGATTAATGCAGACTTTTTGTAGAATTGGAGGTGAAATTATGAAAATTGGTATTGATATTGATGGAGTACTTGTGGATGTTGAGTCATTTGAATTAGATTATTTTAGTAAATATTATTTGGAACAATATAATAAGGTAATCAAAAATCCTAAAGGATATGGTTCCTATCATATTTTTAAAGGTTCACCCATACAAGATAAAACACTATGGAATAAATTAATTCATCTTTATATAAAAGAGCCTCCAAGAAGGTTTGCTAGTGAAGTTATAAAAAAATTAAAAGAAGATGGTAATCAAATATATATAATTACAAATAGAAGTTCCAATCTTTCTTATGTAGATGATATTAATAAAAAGCAAATGCAGGATATTGTAATTAAATGGTTAAATAAGTATAATATCGTATATGATAAAATTTTATTTACTCACACAAATAAATTACATGTATGTAAGAAAGAAAAGATAGATATCATGATAGAAGACAAACCATTAAACATAAATAGTGTTTCTAAATTAATACCAGTTTTATGTTATGATGCTTTATATAATGAAGAATGCTGTGGTAATAATGTTTATAGAGTTTATTCATGGTATGATATCTATGCAAAAATTGAGAAAATAAAGGAAAGTGTTAAAAATGAATAATCGACAAAATTTAATCAATATCAATTGCTTGATTACGATTTATAAAAACTTCTTTAGAAAATCCCAAAAATAAAGAGATTATAATGAATGATAAAAATTACTACTTTTTTGACTAGAAATTAAATAACTTATTACGACAATGAAACATATATATAAATTATCAACTATAAAATGAAAGAAGGTGAATATATGTCTAATAAAATAATAAAAGTTCAAGATATCAGAATAAATGTAACGAATATAAATGAAAAAGATTATATTTGTATTTCAGATATAGCAAAAGCAAAAAGTAGTAATTCAAGAGCTGCAGATGTTATAAGAAATTGGTTGCGAAATAGAAGCACATTAGATTTTTTAACTACTTGGGAACAAATTTATAATCCTAATTTTAAAGTGTTCGAATCTGAACACTTTAGAAAACAGGTTGGTTTATTGACATTTACACCTAGTGTTACAGAGTGGTGTGAAAGAACAAATGCTATTGGAATATATTCTAAAATGGGTAAATATGGTGGAACATATGCACATAAAGATATTGCATTTGAATTTGCGTCTGTAATAAGTCCAGTATTTAAATTATATTTAATAAAAGAATTTGAAAGATTAAAAGAACTAGAAAATCAAAATAGAAAGTGGGATGTAAAAAGAATATTAACAAAAAATAATTACTTAATACATACAGATGCAATTAAAAATTACATATTACCTGATAATGATTTCTATAAAAATAAAGAATGGCTAAAATATGCAGAAGAAGCTGATATTTTAAATGTAATCATATTTAAAACAACTGCAAAAAAATGGAGAGAACTTAATTCCAATTTAGCTAAAAATTCTAATGTTAGAGATTATGCAACAATTAATGAATTAACAGTATTATCTAATTTAGAATCACATAATGCTGAATTAATTAAAAAAGGAAAAAGTAAGGAAGAAAGATTTGAGATATTAAGTGCTATAGCAAAATATCAATTAGATGTACTTAACAATGCAGAAAATATAAAATTATTAGGAAATGGAAATAACAAGGAGTAGAATTATGGGAATAATATCATTAGCTAGTGGTAATTCATGTTGGAGAGGTTTAGATTATTACAAAAATAAAAAAGTAACTAAATTGAATAAAATAAATGAAAATGAATATTTAAGTGTAGTAAAAGGAATTAAAAATTACAATGTTTATTTAGACATTGAACATCCAAGAAAATGTACATGTGATTGTCCTTTTGCTAATGGAAAAAGAATAATTTGTAAACATATAGTTGCAACATATTTTAGTGCTATTCCAGAAGAAGCCGCTAATTTTGAAAAAGAACAAATAAGATTACAAGAAGAATATGAAAAGGAACAAGAAAATGAATATAATGAAGTAATTAAATACTTGAATAAAATGTCAAAACAAGAATTAATTGGAGAATTAATTCAAATTTTTGATTATGGTCCTGAATGGATATATAATGATTTTGTAAAAAGAAATCTATATTAATAGGATATTATTAGACAAATAAAGAAGTAAAAATAAATGAGAAAAGAACAAGATAATAGTTATTACAAAACAAACATTAATTGGTAAGTTCCAACTTATGTTAAACCATCAAGAGAACCTTTATTTATAAGACTTTTTTTGAATTTTCTTTTTACATTTTTAGGATAAAAAAATAATGAAAAAATTCAAAAGAAGAGGGTAATTTCAATATATGCAAGGCATTAAATCATATATAAGGTTAAAAGAAAGGGAGTGATTTTATGGTGAATAAAAAA
>CANRCC010000031.1 GCA_947629025.1 uncultured Bacilli bacterium
TTGAATCAGCAATAAGTGAATCAACTGAAGGAGATACACTTCAGGTTATGAGAAATGTAACAATATTATCTACAGCAGAAACAGTAACTATTTCTCAAGAAAAAAATATAATACTTGATATAAATGGAAAGGTAGTAACATCAGGTAATGAGTTATTTATGAAGAATGAGGGTACACTTAAGATAAAAGATAGTCAAAATCAATTAGATGAAAATGGATACATAACTGATGGAACAGGGCAAATGACCACAGTATCAGGAAAACTAATAGAAAATAGTGGAACACTTGAAATAGATGGAGGAAAAATAAATAGTTCATCTGGAACAATAGTAAATACAAATGTATTAAAGATGACAAGAGGGTTAGTAACATCAAGTAATACAACAACATTAGAGAATAAAGAAACAGGAAGTATACAAATGACAGGAGGAAGTTTAGAAACGATTTCAAGTGGTTCTTCTTCAAAAGGAACAATAATAAACACATCATCAAGTGGAAATATAGATATAACAGGAGGCAAACTAGTTGGAACTGCTCCAGGAAATTATGCAAAATCATACGGAATAAATAATACAGGAAGTGGAACAATAACATTAGAAAATGCAACAATTCAAACAACTCATACAGGAATAAATAGTTCAGCAGGTAAAGTAATAATAAATAATGCCATATTATCAATAAACGAAGATAGTGCAATTACAAATGCAGGAACAAGTGTATTAGAAATAAATGATGAAAATACTAAAATAGATATTAGTAGTTGGGCTGCTTCAGCAATATATAATAGTTCAACAAATGAAAATGGTGTAACAATAAATGGTGGTACAATAACAAGTTTTATAAATAATCGCTATGATGCAACATTAAAAGTAAATGGAGGAACAATAAATTATAATAAATCTAGTGATTATGCTACAATAATAAATTATGGATATGCAAATATAACAGAAGGTGCAATAACAGGATCAACTAATACTGCAATATCTAATGATGCTGCTACTATTGATATAACTGGAGGCACAATAACATCTGAAAATTGCGCAATATCTAATGGAAGTGGAACAATAAATATATCAAATGTTACCTTTGAAAATGTTCCAACAGGTGTATATCAAGATGGAACTGGGACAGTAAATATTGATAAAAGTGTAGTAATAGATGCAACTAATGTAGGAGTATATAATGGAAGTACTGGAACAATAAATATAGGTAAAAAAGATAAAGTAGTAAGCTTTACAGAGCCATCAATAAAAGGAACTAATTATGGGCTTCAAAATAAAAATGCAGGAGGAAAGATAAACTTCTATGATGGAATAATAACAGGAGCAATTAATCAGTCAATGTCAGGAACAACAAATGAAGTAGAACCGGGATATAAAGTAAAAAGAGCAACAAATGATAATCAAACAGAAAGTGCAACACTAGAATTAATAGGAGAAAATGAAAGAGTTTTACAATCAGGAGGATTAAATTATACAGATTTACAAGCAGCAATAAATGCAGCAGACGATGGTGAAACAGAAATGACATTATATAGTAATATAAATTTAACATCAGATATAATAGTACCATCTGGTAAAACTATAAAACTAAGATTAAATGGACATGAGATAGTATATAATACATATCGTATAACTGGAGATGGTGTATTTATAACAATAGATCAATCAGGAAGTGAAAATCGTATTTTAGGAAATATAGTTAATCTAGTAAAAAATGCACTAAATATAGATACAAATGAGATAAATAAAAATATAGTAGTATATGAAATGAATGATGGAAGTAAGTTAAAATCAAATAAGACATATAAACTATATAAAGATGGAAAGCAAGTAAAAGTAGAAGAGGGAGATTCACTAGGAAGATATATAATTGGAGAAAAAGAAGAAGAAATGAAGACAGTAAGAGGAAGAATATATCTAAATAATTTAAGTAGTGGAGAATATGAAGTAATAGATAATGATGGAAAGAAAATAGGATTTACAATAACAGAAAATGGAGAAGTATACGGAAGTGTAAGAGAGAGTGTTAATACACAAAGGGTATTAGTCGCAAGTGCAATATCAGAATTAATATTAAGTATACAAACAGGAATGACAAGCATTAAATATTTACTTCTAATAAGTTTAGTATCTATAATAATAGTATTACTAGTTATTATTCAAAGAAAGAAAAGTTCAAACATATAAGTTTGAACTTTTTTAATTTTTTTCTATTAATTCAATTAATTTAAATGTTTCAGATATACTTTTTGAGTATGCTCTTGTAAGTCCTCCAGCACCTAATTTTATTCCACCAAAATATCTAATAACAACAGCAAGTACATTAGTAACATCTTTTTTATGTAGAACGTTTAAAATAGGTTTACCAGCAGTTCCAGATGGCTCTTTATCATCAAATGCTTTTTCCATACCATTTATTATATATGCATATGCAATGTGATTCGCTTTTTTATGTTTTGCTTTTAATTCTTCAATAATATCATTTACTTTATTAATATCATCTATATATATAAGTTTTCCAATAAATCTTGATTTTTTTATAACAATTTCATTTTCTATATCATTTGATATTAAATACATTTAAATCACCTATCATGATTATACTATATATTTAATTTATATTCAAAAGAAAAATATTATGCTATAATTATTAAGATAATTAATTTTATATTTATGGTGGTGATATATATGAATATCATAAAACAAAAATTAGCTCTTTTACCTAAATTACCAGGTTGTTATTTAATGAAAGACATAACTGGTACAGTTATATATGTAGGTAAAGCAAAAAATTTAAAAAATAGAGTAACAAGTTATTTTAGAGGAGAAAAAGAAGGTAAAACAAAAGCTTTAGTATCAAATATAGTTGATTTTGAATATATAGTAACATCTTCTGAAAAAGAAGCTTTTTTGCTTGAAATAAATTTAATTAAAAAGTATGATCCAAAATATAATATAATTTTTAGAGATGATAAAACATATCCATATATATCTTTACAGTATGATAAATATCCAAAATTAGAAGTTGTAAGACCTAAAAAAAATAGAAAAAAGAAAAATGTTAAATTATTTGGCCCATATCCAAATAGTTATGCAGCTAAAAGAATAGTTTATATGTTAAATAGAATATATCCATTAAGAAAATGTAAAACATTTAAAGATAAACCATGTCTTTATTATCATATAGGTGAATGTTTAGGATATTGTCATAATAAAATAGATAAAAAAGAAACTGATGAAATGGTTAAAGAAATAACATCATTTTTAAATGGTAATTATTCAAAAATAACAATAAAATTAAAACAAGATATGATAGAAGCATCTAATAAACTTAATTTTGAAAAAGCTAAAGAATTAAAAGAATTAATAGATTATATTACTTTAGTATTAGAAAAACAAAAAATAGATTTAACTGATAATATAAATAGAGATATATTTAATTATTATATATATAATGATTTTATATCAATACAAGTACTTCATTCAAGGAGTGGTAATTTAACATCAAGAAATAGTTATATTTATGAATTAAATGAAGATGAAATTGATGTAATTAATAACTTTATAATATCTTTTTATGAAAATAATAATGATATTCCAAAAGAAATATTAGTACCAGATAAAATAGATTGTGATCTTTTAAGTGATATTATTAATATAAAAGTATTAGTACCTACAAGAGGTCCAAAGAAAAAATTAATTGATATGGCATATGAGAATGCTAAAATAAAATTAAATGAAAAATTTGATTTAATAAAAAATGATTTAGATAGAAGTGTACATGCTAATGAAGAATTAAGTAAACTTCTAAATATAAATATTCATAGAATTGAATCATTTGATAATTCTCATTTATTTGGTGATTATACAGTAAGTGGTATGGTTGTATTTGTTGATGGTAAAATGAGTAAAAAAGATTATAGAAAATATAAAATAAAAAGTAATTTTAAAGATGATTATCATTTAATGCAAGAAGTAATAGAAAGAAGATATTCAAGAGCTATTAATGATAATTTAGTTTTACCTGATTTAATATTAGTAGATGGTGGTATTCAACAAATAAATGCAACACTAGAAATATTAGATAATTTATGTCTAAATATTCCTGTATATGGTATGCAAAAAAATGATAAACATAGAATATGCAAATTAATATCTAAAGATAATGAAGTTGATATAGAAAAAAATAGTAATTTGTTTCACTTTTTAGAAAAAATAAGTGAAGAAGTACATAGATTTACTATAAATTATCATAAAGATATAAGAAGTAAAGGTTCTTTATCATCAAAACTAGATAATATTCCTGGTATAGGAGAAAAAAGAAGAAAAGATTTAATAAAAAAATTTAAAACATTAACTGGAATAAAAAATGCAACTGATGAAGAATTAACAAAAGTAATTCCAAAAAATGTAATAAATACGTTAAGAGAATATCTAGAGTTTGACAAATAAACTTTTTTTTGATACTATACTAGGCACATTTATTGAGAGGGGATTAATAATATGAAAATAGAAGAATTAAGTGTTTTAAGAGAATATTGTACACCTGGTATGCTAAAATCATATATTAAAGAAGATAAAGAAAAAACATCTTCACTTGTGAATTTTATTAAGTTAATAAAAAGTAAAGATATATTAACTAGTGATGAAATAAGTGAATTTGTAATAAGATATAAATTAAATACTTATGGACAAACTTTTCTTGATATGATAAACATTTTAGAAGCTAGTAATAGCAAAGTAGCATATAAGACATTAATTGAAGAATATAACAAATTAGATGGATCAAGTAGAGAAGATTATGAAATACTTTTACAAGATATTGTTACTGTATATGGAAATTGTAATGATTTCTTTAGTGATGAATATTTAGATTATAAAGTTAGTATGGAAGAAAAAGCAAGTTCTGAGGCTAATGTTACTGTATTTGAGTTTTTGAAAAAGGGTGGAACTGTAGATAACTTACAAAAAATTTTAGTAAGAGAAGATATAAGCGAATTTAATGGTGATACAAAAATATATGTTAATTCTAATGATATTCCAGAATTAAATTTATAGAAGATAAATTATTATTTATCTTTTTTTATTTGTTAAAATATTCAAAAATTGTAAATTTGTAGATAGTTATTTAAAATTTGACAATTAAATTATTAAAATATGTAAAATTAAGAAATATTTAAAAGCAAATTTACAAACATATGTTTTTTGTAGTAGAATTTAATTAATTCGTAAAATATAAGGAGGAAAATTAAAATGAAGAAACAAGTTATAAAAATTGAAGATACTACTAAAATATTAAAAATCATATGCATATTAGAATGAATTCTAAATAAAAACAACGTTTATGACCATTTTGGCGGCGCCGCCAAAATGGTAGAAATAGAACCTGAAACTAAGAGAAAACAAAAAGATTATAAGTTATTAAGATATAGTAATGAATATTGGAATGAATTCTAAGTAGAAACAACGTTTATGACCATTTTGGCGGCGCCGCCAAAATGGTAGGAATAGAACCTGAAACTAAAAAAAACAAAAGATTACAAGTTTTAAAATATGGTAATGAATATTAGAATGAATTCTAAGTAAAAACAACGTTTATGACCATTTTGGCGGCGCCGCCAAAATGGTAGGAATAGAACCTGAAACTAAGAGAAAACAAAAAGATTACAAGTTATTAAGATATGCTTGTTATTTATTTGCTTAAATTGATATAGAATTAATTCATAAAACATAAGGAGGGAAACTAAAATGAACAAACAAATTATAAAAATTAGAGATACTACTAAAATATTTGAAAGTATTAAACATATTGATGAATACGGTAATGAATATTGGGATGCAAGAGAATTACAAATTGTTTTAGATTATAAGGAATGGAGAAAGTTCGAAAACGTAATTGATAAAGCAAAGAGTGCATGTATTTTAAGTAAAAACAATGTTTATGACCATTTTGTCAGCGCCGACAAAATGGTAGAAATAGGATCTGAAGCTAGGAGAAAACAAAGAGATTACAAGTTATCAAGATATGCTTGTTATTTAATTGCTCAAAATGGTGATTCTAGAAAGAAAAGTATAGCTTTAGCTCAAACTTATTTTGCAGTACAAACTAGAAAACAAGAAATTTCTGAATTAGAATATAGTGAATTATCTGAAGATGAAAAAAGATTTTATCAAAGAAATTTAACAAAAAAAGGAAATTATTCATTAAATCAAACTGCAAAAAATGCTGGAGTTAAAAACTTTGATAAATTTCATAATTTTGGCTATAAAGGTTTATATAATGGTGAAACAGCAGATGATATTGCAAAAAGAAAGGGATTAAGGTATAGAGAAGATATTTTAGATAATATGGGAAGTGAAGAACTTATTGCCAATTTGTTTAGAATTTCTCAAACAGAACAAAAATTAAAAAGAGAAAATATAAATTCTGAGAATGCTGCTAATAAGACACATTATGATGTAGGAAAAGAGGTACGTAATACAATTAAAAGATTAGGTGGAATTATGCCAGAAGATTTGCCAACTCCTAAAAAAAGTATTAAAGAGTTAGAAAAAGAAAAAAAAGATAAGTTAACTAAATTAAGGTAAAATAATATATGATTTAATTATTCATTAGTTAGTTAAAAGGTAAAATGCAAGTTTTAATAAATATATGCAAAATAAAGGTAAATGCAAGTTTTTCTTGCATTT
>CANRCC010000032.1 GCA_947629025.1 uncultured Bacilli bacterium
TTTACTTTAAACCTGAAATAAGTCTAGTAAATAAAACAAATTTTTATAAACCTGCATTTAGTCTAAAAATTTACGATTTTTATAAATACTTTTTTAATATTACCAATTTTTCTATATTTATTATTATAAATAAAAAATAGTGCAATTATATTACACTATTTTACTACTATACTAACTAATTTTTTAGGAACTACTACTTCCTTAACTATTTCTTTACCATCAATATAGTTTTTAACATTATCTATATCTTTAGCAAGTTTTTTCATCTCTTCTTCTGTAGCATCTACTGAAACAGAAATTTTACCTCTTACTTTACCATTTACTTGTACAACCATTTCATATACATCATCTTTTAACTTACTTTCATCATATGTTGGCCAAGATTCATATGAAATTGTATTTTTATGACCAAGTACTTTATTCCATATTTCTTCTGTTATATATGGAGATACTGGATTAAGTAATTTTATAAAACCTTCAGCATATTTTTTTGGAAATATATCTTCTTTATATACCGCATTTATAAATATCATTAATTGACTTATTGCTGTATTAAATCCTAAACTTTCATAATCTTCAGTTACTTTTTTTACAGTTTGATTATATATTTTATCTAAATTTGGATTTTCACTATCACTTATTTTATTTTCTTGTGTATAAAGTCTATATACTCTATCTAAGAATTTTCTTGCACCCTCAACTCCACTATCACTCCATGGCTTCTCTGCTTCAAGAGGACCCATAAACATTTCATATAATCTAAATGTATCTGTTCCATATTTTTTAGCAATATCATTTGGATTAATTACATATTCAGGGAATCTTTTACCCATTTTAACACCATTAGATCCAAGAAGCATTCCTTGATGTACAAGTCTTTTAAATGGTTCTTTAATTGATAATACACCTTTATCACATAAATAATTATTCCACATTCTAGCATAAAGTAAATGTCCAACTGCATGTTCTGGACCTCCAACATATAAATCAACAGGCATCCAATGATCAAGTAATTGTTTATTTGCTAATTCATTATCATTATTAGGATCTATATATCTTAGAAAATACCAAGAAGAACCTGCAGAACCAGGCATTGTAGATGTTTCCCTTTTTGCTTTTTTACCATCTATTGTAACATATTTCCAATCTTCTGCATTTTCAAGTGGTGGATTCCCATTTTTACCTTTATAATCATCAAGTTCAGGAAGTATTAAAGGTAAATCTTTATCATCAAGTGCTTTTGTTGTTCCATCTTCAAACTCTACTATAGGAATTGGTTCTCCCCAATATCTTTGTCTTGCAAATATCCATTCTCTTAATCTATAATTTATTTTTTTCTTTCCTAAATTATTTTTTTCTAAGAATTCAATCATTTTATCAATTGCATCTTGTTTATTTAATCCATTTAAAAATTCTGAATTTATATGAATTCCATCACCTATCATTGCTTCTTCATTAATGCAATAGTTAAATGTTTTTAAATGTAATTCATCTTTTATTTCACTTTCTATTTGATCTTTATTAACCCACTCAACAATAAAGTTTTCATCTTCATCTAAATTTTGATCTACTTTATGATCTGATTTTAAATTAAATAATAATCCTGTACTTTCAATTTCAAAATATTTATCTTTATTATATGCATAGTAATGATGATTTATTTTAAATGTTTCTTTTACAAATTCTAAATCATCATATCCAGTTTCTTCTTTTATTTCTCTAAGTGCACAATCAAGTGCTGATTCATTTTGTTTTCTTGTTCCACCAATAAATAATCTTCCACCATTTTCTTTCCAATTTATAGTTAAATATTTATCATTTTTCTTATCATAAACAACAGCAACTATACTATCTTTATGAGTTTCATCTTTATGTGGTATTCCAGTTACTTCTTCTAATACTTGAATAATTTCTATATTAAATTTTTTAGCGAATTCATAGTCTCTTGTATCATGGGCTGGAACTGCCATAATTGCTCCTGTACCATAACTTGCAAGTACATAATCACTTATCCATATTGGTATTTTTTTACCATTTACTGGATTTATTGCATAACTTCCTATAAATACTCCTGTCTTTTCTTTATTAAGTTCTGTTCTTTCTAAATCAGTTTTTTTAGAAGATTCTTCTTTATATTTTCTTACATCTTCTTTTTTATCTTCTGTAGTTATTTTATCAACAAGTTCATGTTCTGGAGATAATACACAATAAGTAGCACCAAATAAAGTATCACATCTTGTTGTAAATACTGTAAAAGTTTCATTAAAATTATCTACTTTAAAATCAACTAAAGCACCTATACTTTTGCCTATCCAGTTTCTTTGCATCTCTTTTGTTGATTCAGGCCAATCTAAATCATTAAGTCCAGAAAGTAATTTTTCGGCATATTTTGGAATGTCAATAACCCATTGTTTCATATTCTTTCTAACAACAGGATATCCACCTCTTTCACTTTTACCATCTATTACCTCATCATTTGCAAGTACTGTACCTAACTCTTCACACCAATTAACTGGCATATCTATTTGTTTTGCAAGTCCATCTTCATACATCTTTTTAAATATCCACTGAGTCCATTTATAATATTTAGGATCATGTGTTGATATTTCTCTATCCCAGTCATAAGATAAACCTAATGTTTTTAATTGTAATCTCATAGTTTCCATATTTGCTTCTGTAAATCCATTTGGATGTTTACCTGTTTTAATTGCAAATTGTTCTGCTGGAAGACCAAATGAATCAAATCCAATAGGATGAAGAACATTATATCCTTGCATTCTTTTCATTCTTGATACTATATCAGTTGCTACATAACCAAAAGGATGTCCTGCATGAAGAGCAACTCCTGATGGATAAGGAAACATATCTAAAGCATAAAATTTAGGTTTACTAAAATCCCATACATCAGTTTTAAATGTTTTATTATCTTCCCAATATTTTCTCCACTTATTTTCTATCTCTATATGATTATACATAATTATTCACTCTTCCTTTCTAAATACTTTAAATATTTTGCTAAAAAATAATATGTTGCCCATATTAATGGAATAATAAGAATAATAGCAATTAAAAATTTATATATAAACTTATCTAAATTCATTATTATCATCATAAGAATAGTAAGCATTAATGCATTTACAAAATTAAGTATTCTAAGTACCCTTTGATATCCTATTTTTTTTACATTAATTTTATAATATATTTCGAGTATTTTTAAATCACTAGAAACTTTCTTCTTATCATATTTAATTTGTTTTCTTACATATAATACATAATATATGACATATATTAAAATAAAGAATATAAGAAACAATATAATATTATTTTTCATAAATCACCTCACAAAATAAAAATTCTATGAAATCTAAGGACGCATATAAGCGCGGTACCACCTTAGTTCATAGAATTCTATGCTCTTTAATTCTTAACGCGAAATAACGTTTAAGCTCCAAAACAAGTTCATAAACATTTTATTGTTAATTTTCACCAACCATTAACTCTCTTTAAATAAAATTATTTATTACTACTTTTTTTCATCACTTAATGATACAAGTATAATATATTTTTATAATTTTTTCAAGTATATTGATTAAAATTTATTACTCTATGAAACAAAGAAAAATTATTGGTAATAAAATAGAAAAATACCTATCGCTAGGTCAATTATTATCTTAATATTAATTGCTTTTCGAATGCTTTTGATATCTTATTTTCTATTTCTTCATAATTAATTATTTTTACATCTGTTAAATTAGCACCTACTTTTCTTGCATCTTCTGCTTCTTCAAAATCCATTACTGCTCCTTTACTTCCTATAAAATCTGTTCCTCTAACTTCAACATCATCAAGTGAACCTTTTATTTCTACATCTGTTAATTTTGTACCATATAAACTCTTTTCATATATTGTTTGAGGATCCATTACTG
>CANRCC010000033.1 GCA_947629025.1 uncultured Bacilli bacterium
AAAAATGAACATAGCACTGCGCTTTCTGATTTTACCCTGCTTGCGCTTTTTCTGATTGTTATATATGCGGTGTTGCCCTAATAAAATCGATATGACTGATTTCGATAAGGATGGCTTGCCGGATGTATTTGAAATTGTTGGTATGCAGGTACAAGATGGTACAATTATTAAAACTGATCCTACAAAAGGTGATACAGATAATGATGGACTGTTAGATGGTGAAGAAATTACAGTACATTATGATAAAGTATCCGAAAAAGTTACATTTACTATGATATCTGATCCAAATGTTACTAATATGACAGAAGCTACAATATATCAATCAGAACGTTATCCCGGAGAAAAATCATATTATGAAATAACTGACGATATGACTGGATTTGATAAATTTGCACCTGATATGACATATTGTGATTACTCTGCTGAGATGTTAAAAAGTATTGAAGGAGTATTTCCATATTTAGTTGACAATGCTGATTTTTATGGCGATAATGACCTGATAGTTGATTGGAAAGGCTTTTTTAAAGTAATGATAAACAATGATGAAATGGAAAACGTATCGTTAGACATGATTGATCATTTTTTAAACAAAAATGGTGAGGATTATAGAAATGAAATATTAACTGAATATGTAAAACAACATAATTCTACGAAAAGATTTGTATCTACAACTAAAGAACAAATAATAAAAGAGTTAATTGCTTCTAATGGAAATTTAAATGCTCTTAAATTTGTTCAATCAGAAACGATAGAAAGCAGAAGCGATTTTGTTAAAAACATAGATAACTGCGGACGTCCGAAATATGGTACAAAAGAAGATTATAGAAATGGATTGACTTTGTGCATAAATGATACTTGGGGCAACAATATAACAATTACTGATTATAAATTTGATGGAAAAAAATTTAGCGGTAAAATTCACTACACTATATATGATCATTTCGGTTTGGATCCTAAGGATATGGAAAAATCAAAGCCGCTTCCTATTTTAAACTTCATTAAATATAATTTTAAAGACGAAGCAGGATTTGCTTCATGGTTTATATTACAGCATTATGAAATTTTTGAGATGGCATATAAACCTTTTGTTACATATATAGAGTTTGATGAGAGTTTTGAAGGGACTGTTTAAGTGATTAAAAAGGCATGGTTGAAGTGTCGGTATGTATTTGTATTTCTTTTATTTCTGCTTTTGATTTTACTATTTATAAATTGGAAAACTATCCTATTCTATACAATTTCTAGTCCAGAAGACGATCAAAAGATAGAATTGTTTTATGAAAATTATGATAGTTTTATAAGCATAAAAGATTTTGTATATAAAAGTTATGTCTCAAAAGATGCAAATTCATATTTTGATGATGAGGGTGTTCTATTTTATCAAGCACATGTATCCAATTTACAGAGTAACGAATTAAATAAGTCTATAGAATCTATCGATCAAGTATTTAAGGAAGATAATAGGTGGTATTTAAATCGTTGGTGTTGTGATGGATCATACGTTACCGTGTATACAGAGGATATGAGTTTTAAGTTCGTCTTCTCAATAAGCGGAGAAAAGCCAACTAATGAATCTGATTTATATGGAACTTGGATATGTATGAAATCTTTAAAGAATAATTGGTATTATTTTTATTACGAATACAGTTAATGCATTTTCGATTATCCTTATAAATAATAATAGTTAAGGTGACGCATAAACTTGTCTTTTAAAGCTTATTATGATTTATTCTCCGTTCTGTATTAGCAGAACGGAGATTTTTTTATTTAAAAGTTATTTAGCATGGAATAGATGCGCCGCCTCGTGAAACTTTATAGGAAGCAACAGAAAAATATGCAAAAGAAGTTTGACATTGCTGCGTAAAGTCAGATACGAAGTTCATTATGTAATCTGAATAATTTAAAATCAGCCAAGATTGGATTTTCCTTTCTTGGCTTTTTTATGCATTAACGACATTAAACAGAAAGGAAAATCATGTTTTCAACAATAAAATGGCTATGCATAACAGCCAAATATCCATAAAGCCGATCTTTTGATTTAAAGAAAAAATCGAAAGGTCGGCTTTTTTATTTTGAAAACAAAATATTATGAATACAACAAACAAATTAGCGGTGAGAAATATTCCGAGTTCACGGAAGCGGAGTATCTCAAAGCCAAGGAAGATAAGAACCGCTGGTTTATCAGCTTCGGCGACAGCGTTTTGGAATGTGAAGAAAACGAATACAAAGACTACTTTTCCAAGAAAAACCACTATGATTATACGCAAAAGGATAAGCTTGGAAAAAAAGTAGTTCCAATATTGCTTGAGCAGTATACATACAGCGATACTGCTCAGGCAATTTTTAATGACAGCACGATTGTACCGTTCAACGAGATCATTTTAGAGAAACTGAGCACGGAACAGTATGTTTCACAACTGCAAAAGGTTATGAAAAAACTTAAGCCTTACGAGCGTGAAATTATCTATCAACTTTTCTGGCAAAACAAAAGTCAGAAACAGCTTGCAGAAGAATATGGTAAAAGTCAGCAAAATATAAACAAAATTACTACAAGAGTTTTAGCTAAAATGCTGAAAATGTTTGAAAACGAAAAATAAATAGTTGTAGTTTTGTGATTTTGTTGCCAGTAAAAGCAGAAGACGATGAAAAGAATCGTTTCTCACAGTAACTTGAAAATTGAATGTCAACTTTACAGGTACGTTAATCACACGGTCGGTATAAAATCTCGGCAGCCGCAGAAGCCATACGCCACGACTCCAATCGGACGAGCGATAAATATGCGGCTTCAAAATCCGGAACAGCTTTCCGGAACGGCAATGAAACGTGTGAGGATAATGATACTTCCGTCCAGTCACAGACTCAAGCAATGAGGGCGGCACTATGAGAACCATAGTGGGATGAGATTTCCATGAGATCGGTAAGCTGCCAATCGCTTGTAAAGTTCCGTGAACAGCGGATATCGGGGATAAATACTGTACAAGGCAAAATGAGTTAATACTGCGGTTTGCGTTTGTCAGACCGCAGTTTTACATAGGTTTGGAGTGAAGTAAATGAAAGAAAAGTCAAAGCATATGCGTGGTTTTTATGGAATCAGAATTCCGCCTGCTGTTTGCATTTTATCGAATTGTCATCCATGTTATGGATGTATTTGGAATGTGAAAGATACCAATGTTCTTTTCTGCCCATTCAAAAACTGTGTAAGGAATAAGAAGGGTTTTGAAATACCGAAAGCGAGGAATAATAAAAATGTTGATTAAACGTGGAGATGTATTCTATGCCGATCTCGATCCGATAATCGGCTCGGAACAAGGCGGTATCAGACCTGTTCTGGTGGTGCAGAATAACGTTGGAAACAAGTATAGTCCAACTCTTGTGGTTCTTCCGCTGTCAGCGGCGAAAAAACCTGATATGCCAACGCATATTCATATCAGG
>CANRCC010000034.1 GCA_947629025.1 uncultured Bacilli bacterium
ATTGTAGAACAAGGCGGAGTAGTAACAGGAAATGCAAGAATAAGTGGTGTTCCAACAAGTGATAAAATAATAAGTGAATCCCAAGCAGAATTAATAACAAGTATACAAACAGGAGTAACAAGAATTAGGTATTTATTTATATTAATTATACTAGCTATTGGACTTTCTATATTAGTATATAGACAAAAGAAATATATAAATTAAAAATTAAGAATAAACATTCTTAATTTTTTTATTTTTTATCTTTTTTTTACTTAAATTATATGGTATGATATTATATGATAGGAGGGATAGGATGGACTTCGATGAATTACCTTTTGATAATGTTGATGATAATGATGATCTTCCTTTTGAACCAGTTAATATTGGTAATGATTCGGATGAAGATTCTATCTCAGATACTAATAATAAAGAAAATAATATAGAAGAAAATAAAAATGATGATTTTAGTGATATTCCATTTGAAAGTTTTAAAAGTGATTATATTCCTGCATCATCTGATACTATTGATATTAATTCAATTTTTGATAACCAAGAAACAGATATTAAGGAAAAAACATTAAAGAATATACCTGAAAAATTGAAAGGTGCATTAAATGCATTACCTATAATTGCATTTTCGTTTGTATCAATACTTGCAGTATATATATATTCTATAAATGCGAAAGCAGATCAAATAAATCTAATTAGGTTTGAAGAAAATAATAAAGTAGGATATATAAATGAATCAGGGGAGGTACTTGCAAAAGCAAAATATACTTCAGGTACTGATTTTTATAAAGGTTATGCGATTGTTAAAAATTACAATAATTTATCTGCAATAATAAATGGAAGAGCAAAACTTGAAGTACCATTTGGAAATTTCTTTTATGTTGACTTATATAAAAATAGGTATATTGTAAGTAAGTTTACAGATCAAGGATTAAAACAAGGTTTGTTAGATTCAAATCTTAAGGAAACAACAAGATTTAAATATGATAATATAAGTTATTCAAGAAGTGGTTTATTCTTGTTTACCAGAGATGAAACAATGGGAATTATGAATTCTGATGGAAAAGAAATCTATGCATATGAGGTATCAGAAGAAGATGATAAAAATATATCAATAGAAGTATCTGATATTACAAATGCAAAGGAAAAATATGCTAGAATCAAAGTTAATTCATCTTCAACAATAATAAATGTACAAACTGGTAAAGAAGTATATAAATATACATTAGACGATATATATGTACTTGATAATAATGTATTTTATATTAAAAATGAAGATAAAAACAATAGATATATAGTAATTAACAATGACAAAATTGTATATGAAACTACAAATTATAAAAGACTTAGAATTGAAGATGTAAATTCTAATATAGCAATTGGTATAAAAGATGATGCTAGTATAGATTATATTAATCTTAAAACTAGAGAGGTAATTAATCAAAATGAAAGTATAACTTATAATTATTCAGATGGTGTCATGTTATCATCAATGCATAATTTTACATCAAATAAGAATGAATATAAGATATTTACTCCAGATAAATCAATAGGTTCATTTACTGATATTAAGCTTGTGGATAATACATTTGTTAATGGATATAGTAAAATATATTCTGCTTATAATAAATATAGTTATATAAATAAAAAAGGTAAAATAATAACAGACAAGAATTATGATGATTTAGGTGATTTTACAAGTTATGGATATGCTACTATATGTAATGACAATCAATATGGTATTATAAATGGTGATGGTAAAGAAGTAGTTAAAACTGAATATGATGAAATAGTTATGTTAAACGAAGATTTCTTTAATACTATAAAGAAGACTAATAAGGAAGAATTATTTATATTTAGAGTAAATGAAAGATATGGTATAATTAATTCAGATGGTAAGATAATGGTTAAGCCTATTTATGATTCATTTGAGGTTATTACAAATAAATATCCTATAATAAAGGCAACATATAATGGTGATGATATATTAATAAATTTAGATAAATTTGAAGAATTAACTATGAATATAAAAAAAGATATAAATATTTATGAAAATTATATTGTTATTGATAATAAATACTATAACTATAATGGTAAACATATTTATACTGCTAAATAGGAGGTTTTGATATGAAGAAAAAAAGAATTATAATTAATTCATTATTACTTATATTTACTTTTATAATTGGTATTACTGTAATATATCCAGAAATATCAAAAAATAAATCTGAAATAAATAATGTAAGTTTTGATACTATTAAAGCAGATATCTTTAAGAGTGCAGAAGATAAATATAATAGTGATACAAAAGTATTAGATTCAGAGTATAAAGTGTATAAAGTTTCTGATTTGATAAAAGAGGGATATATAACAAAGAAATCTATTAAAGATGGATATGATGAAAATTCTAAAGTTTTAGTTATTAACGAAAATGGTAAAATTAAATATTATTATATTAATGGAGATACTCTATTAAATAAAATAAAAAATAATGATATAAAGCAAAATGAAGATGGTTTATATTTATTTAAAGGTGATAGCTTAAATAATTATGTAAGTTTTAATCAAGAAATATATAGACTTATTATGATTGATGAGAAATCTAGTGCATATATAATTAAAGATATATGTAGTGATAATATTAAAAAAAGTAATATTGACGAATATTTATCATCATATTATAACGATAAATATAATAAGGAAGCAAAAAAGTTAATTGATGGCAAATTATCTATAATTGATAGTGAAACATATAATAAGACAATGCAAGATAATGAAACATATATTAAAAGTCAAAAAGATATGTGGATAAAGGATAATGATGAATATAAAATAATGATAATTGATACATCAGAAATGGTAGATAGTAAAGACAGTGATAAAGCCTGCGTAAAACTATATATAAAACTAAAAAATATAGCTTTTGTTGAAAAAGGTAATGGAACTCAGTTTGATCCTTATATATTAAGTACACAAATTATTGAATAATCAATAATTTTTTTAATAAAATTTAAAAAAATTTTTAAAAAACCCTTGATTTTGCCTTATTTTACTGATATAATTGTCCTATGTGTGACTGCGTAG
>CANRCC010000035.1 GCA_947629025.1 uncultured Bacilli bacterium
GAACCTTTAAGAATGGCAAAATTGCTTTTAATGAGTCTGTTAGATGTTGATAGTATATATATTTTAATTAACAGTATTAATAAAAGAAATGATTCTATAAGTAATGTGTTGTGAAAACAATTTATTATTGATTCATATTTTACATTTTGTAATATAAAGCATATCCAATAGCAAAGTATAGAATATGTTGTATATTCAAAGTTATAACTTTTATTACTTATAAAAGGTTTTATTATAATAAAATAAAATGCCATTACTAATATTGGAGTATATAAATAATTAAAATATATTTTTAAATGCCATATAGAATAAATTATAATAATAAACACACAAATCATTAATATTATTAGTTTTACTAAACTTACATGCCCATTGGGTTCTATTATTGAAATATCTGTGCTTTCATCTTCATTTTCCTTCTTATCTTTAGAAAATGGCAATAAAATTGCTTCACCAATACATATAAGCATACATATTATGCTTGTTATATTATAAAATTTTTGTATTTTAATTAGAGTTAATAATTCCATAATTTCTCACTCCATAAAAAATATTATACACTTTTTTTACCTTTTCTACCATATGGATTACGAGCTAAATTCCTATTCTCATATTTAAATGAAACCACTGGTACAATATCATATTTAAAATATATAGTAATATTTCTATCTTTATCTATAACTATTTTATCTACTAATGTATCTATTAATTCTTTTTTAGGTTTATTTAAATCTAATAGTTTTTTAATCTTTTTAGTATAATCAGGTAAAACATCTACTCGTTTTTTAATTTTATATTTCTTAATTTTCTCATTATCAATTAAATCATTAATTTCTTTTAATTTAGTTTCAGATTCTTTAGCAAGTTCTTTATAAACTTCTGCGGATATTACTCCATCGCATCTATCATCATATAAAGTATTAATCCTTTTAATTATCTTTTCTTTTTCAACTTCTAAATTTTTGACAGTTTTATCAATATTATTAGTTTCTTTATGAACACTTTTAACTACTTCATTATTAAGTTCTTTTAAATCTAATTTTTTTATTAATTTAGAAACTGATTTATTAATTTGCTCTAATACTTGTTCTTCTAAATAATTATATGGATAAAAATGTGAATAACATCTACCTCTAACTGGATCTCTAGAATATCTATTACAATTAACTGACCAATAATCTAAATTCCTTCTATATAATACAGTCAATCTATTAGAACACTCTTTACAAAACAACTTACCTTCCAATAATCTTTTTTCTCTACCTGTTTTTACTTCATAATTTCTAGTATTTCTTTTTCTTAAATTATTAACATATTCAAAAGTATCTTTATCAACTAATGCTTCATGAGTATTATTAACTACTATCCAAAACTTCTCATCAACGGCTATTTTTTTCTTAGATTTATAGCTTACTTTTGTTTGAGTATGTTGAACTAAATCACCAATATAAACTCTATTAATCAATATCTTTTTTACTGTGGATATATTCCAATTATCTCTATCAATTAATCTTGATGAATAATTAGTCTTTTTATAGCCACTAGGAGTAACTACATGTGCTTTATTAAGTCTATTAGCTATTTCTGTAGGTCCAACACCATCAGCTCTCCATTTAAATATTTTTTTTACAATTGGTGCAGTTTCTGGATTAGGTATTAAATGTCCTTTGTCTTCTGGATCTCTCATATATCCATAACATGGAAGACTCCCTACGAATTTTCCATTTTTTCTTTTCTCATTTAGGACATTTCTAATTTTAATAGAATTTTGTTTGCTATAATAATCATTACAAGCAATTATAAATGTTGATGAATCATTACTAGCTTGATTTTTAAAACTATCAAAAGATTCTAATATAGAAATAAATCTTACATTATTTTCAGGAAAAAATGTTTCAATATAATAACCAGTCATAACATGATCACGACCTAGTCTTGATAAATCTTTAACTATTACACAATTTATCTTTTTGTCATTAATATCTTCTAACATTTTTTGAAATCCAGGTCTTGCAAAATCAGTACCAGAAAAACCATCATCCACATACTCCTTAACCAAATTAAAATTATTGCTTTTTACATAATTTCTTAATAACTCTTTTTGATTAATTACACTTTCACTATCAGATTCATATTTTTTGTCCTTATCTTCTTGAGATAATCTTATATAGATTCCAACATTGAAATCTAAACCATTTAAGTAAGTATTATTCATTCATTCCTCCTATTCTCTTACTTAATTGGGTATTAAGACAAATGAATGATAACATCATTAATTGATTTTTGCAAATCATTAATTACTGTTTACTCCTTCTTCTTTTGTTATCTCTTCGATTAAGTATTTTAAAATAAGATCTTTAAATGAAATGTTAGTCAAATAGGCATCCTCCATTATTAAACCACCTATTTAAATTTATGTTTATAATTTTTATTATTGATATTTTTTCATACATATATCAAACTCCTTTCTAGTTATTTAACTAGTTATATATTTAAACTAGTTAATTTATAATTTTAATATTTTTATATTTTATTTATTATATTATTGTAGTTAAATATATCTTTTGAAAAAGAAAAATACATCCATTCAATTAGTCTTT
>CANRCC010000036.1 GCA_947629025.1 uncultured Bacilli bacterium
AATAAGAATATGAGTTTTGCACCCAAGTAGTAAAAGTATTTAATAAAACTTGATGAATTAATCATAACATATTTCTTGTCATACTCCAACAGGTATTTTTAAAATTTCCTTTAATTCTAATAATTCAAATGCTATATCATCACATGAAATACTAAGTGCATAATGAAATGGTATAATCTGACTTTTGTAATGATCATTCTGATTTAATAAAACTTTTTTCTTTATTAAATCTTCTCTTTCTATATTCAAATCATTAATCCACATATCTTTATGATTAAAATAATAATCTATTTTTGGAAAAAGTTGATTAATTCCTGCAAGACTACCTTTAAAATTATCTTTCATCTGTTTTTCTATCCAAACCCTTAAAGCAGTTAGATAAACTATTTTTTCCAAACATAATTCTTCAAAAGTTAATCCTTGAAATTTTCCATTAAAATTATCAATCATTTTTACTAATTCATCATTACTACAACCATTTAAAGGACATGTATACGCTTCATCATAGTGAAATACCAAATGATATTCACAATCATCATCCCATGAATCTTTTTTTATTAATAATTCAAGCCATTTTTTTAATTTATTTGTATTTGAAACTTTTGTTAATAAATTTTCAATATTCAATACGCTTTCTTTTTTTGGCAAGTCTATATCATACACATGTAGAATATTACCAATCATCTCAATAGCCTTATATTCAAATAAAGAAGGATATTGGCTATTAATAATGTTAACTAAGTTTATATTATGAGTAAATATTAAAACCGTTTTTTTATTATTTATTAATCTACTAATAATATCAAAAGCTATTTCATATTGCCTTTTTATATCAAAACTACTCAAAGGATCATCAATAATAATAGTATTTTTATTACTATATTCAAATTCTAAAATATTTAATAAAAATACTATATAATTTAATTCTCCTGTACTGTAGGTTTTTGCTTCTCTTTTCAAATTTAAAATAATAGTTTTTTCTATGGCATTAAGATCAATAGTAATTTTATCTTCTTTAAAAGCTTTAGCTAAAACTGGCTTAATTTTATTCCAATTTGAGTATAAATTATTAAAAAAATTCTCCCTTTCAACTTCTAAATTCTTTATTTTTTCATTTATTTCTTCTATTTTATTTTTTACATTAATTAATTTATCAATGTTATCCTTATTGTTTCCAATTAAAATATAGTTTGTAGCCACTATATCATCAATATTGTTATCGTAAGCAAAATTCATCATTTCCAAAATGTCATTGTAAACATTATCTTTTGTTTCTTTAGAAATAATTCTATATTTATCTATTAATTTATTCAAAGTACTTTCAAATAATTTTTTTCTAGTTTGATAAATTTCAAGAATGCTTTTGTCATGATTATAACCACAAACTGGACAAGTAGTATCTTTTGAGTCAATTGCCTTTTCTAATAATTCTAATGCATCTAAAATATATTTGTCACGTATCTCATTTAATTCATTACCCTGAAGTTTTAAATCACACAAATCTTTAGCGTTTTGCAAAATAAATTTTTTCTTTATTTCAAATTTGTATTCTAATAATATATCTAAATTAGCAGAATCAAATCCTAATAAACCAATTTCATTTTCATTATAGACTTCTTTACAATAGTCTGAATATTCAGATGCTTTTGTTGCACTGGTTATATTTTGTAGCTTAAACGAGCTTGTTTTTAATGATAAATTTTCTATTAACTCTTGTTTTTCTATTTTTAACTTTTCAATATCAGTAGTTCTAATCGATATTTTTAACTTATTTTTTTCTTTTAGAATTCTTTCCTTACAATCATCATAACTAAAGAAACCAAGTAATGGATGATTTTCTTTGATTACTTTATATGTTGTTGTTTTACCAATACCATTTGGTCCTAAATAAATTGAACTTTTATTTGGAATTTTAAAATCATTTGAATAATTTAACCAATTTTCTTTAAAATCTTCTCCTGTAAATAACATAACTACCTCCCATAAAAAAAGCCAATACAAAACTTTTTTAAAGTCTGTACTAGCCCTTTAAATCTAGAAACATTATATCAAATAATTCTACGAATTGCTACATATCTTTTAATTTTTTAAATATAGGTATATTACCTTTATAACTTTTTGGAGATATAGGACTAGGATGATAAATAGGTAATATTTTATAGCCATTAACTTCATATATATTACCAACTACATCGGCAAACTTATTAAATTTAAAATTAAGTAAATTTCTAGTTGGAAATTCTCCTAAAGTAATGATTAATTTAGGATTTAATATTCTTAATTGTTCTAACATTATATCTTTACAATTACTAGAACATGTTTTTAAATTTTTTCTTTCTAATGGATAACATTTAACTGATTCTAAAAAAGTAGTGTCAAAAATATTTCTGTCAATAATATCAAATAGCTTTTGTAATACAACTCCACTTGGTAAAACCTTGCCATTTATGTCACACCATAATTTATGACTTTTTCTCCAACCATTATTTGCAGGTGCTTCACCGACTAATACTATTGTCTGATCTTT